>JAACET010000166.1 GCA_011682385.1 Actinomycetota bacterium
CCGGATGGATTCGTCAGAGTTCAGTCCTACAATCAAGACATCACCCTTGCTCCGGGCCTGAGCCAATAAAGATACGTGACCCATGTGCAGGACATCGAAGCAGCCATTGGTAAAGACAATAGTCCGGCCATTTTGGCGAAAAGGTTTTAATTCCTGGACCATCTGCTCGACTGTGCAAATTTTGCCGGTATAGCCGGCTCTGGAAGCCAACAGATCGGCCATGATGTCCTGGCGGCTGATTATAGCTGCGCCCGTCTTCTGGACGGCAAGTCCACCAGCCAGATTGGCCAGGGATATCGCCTCTGTCAATTCTGCTCCCGAAGCGACACCCACAGCCAAAGCGGCCAGCACTACGTCTCCGGCGCCGGTTACGTCGTAAACCTCGCGGGGACGAGTGGGGATCATCCTGGGCTCTTGGCCCTTCCGGGCTAAATAGGCGCCCTCTTTATCGAGAGTAATAACCACGGCACCGAATTCACCTTCGGCCAAAATCTTTTCGGCGGCCTGGGATAAACTCACTTGGTCGCTCACAGACAGGCCGGTAGCCAGGCCGGCCTCGAAACGATTTGGAGTGATCAGGTCAGCACCAGAATACTTGGAAAAATCAGCTGTCCGGGCTGGGTCCACGAGAATGGGCTTTCCAGCCTTCCCGGCTAAATCAATGGCCAGCCGAGAAACCTCGGCAGTAAGCATGCCCTTGCCGTAGTCCTCCAAACAAACAGCGTCGGCCTTGGGTAACAATTCCTTGATGCCGGCTAATATCTGATCCTGAATGGCCGGGGGCAATCGGGAGACATCTTCACTATCAACACGCAACAGTTGTTGGCCATGACGGTGCTGAGCCAGTCCAATGAAACGCTCCTTGACGGTGGTTGGCCGGCCGGGAAGCGTGAAAAGATTGTCCACGTTGGCACCGGTCAGGGAAAGCTGCCGACAAAGCTCGGTACCGGGGTCATCGTCGCCGAGCACGCCCAGGCAAATCACCCGAGCGCCCAGGGCCTGGATGTTGGCAGCAACCGAAGCGGCTCCGCCAGGGCGGGATTCACGCCTGAGCACCCGCATGACCGGAACTGGGGCCTCCGGACTTATGCGCTCGATATCGCCCCAGATGTAACGGTCGAGTAGAAAATCGCCAATCAGGAGAATTGTCGGCGAACTCAAGTTCTCAATGGTTTTCATCAACTTCTCGTGAGTCATACGCTTGTACGCCTAATCAGCAAATAAAGCAGCTAGTCTATGGGCCAACATCGTCTCGGTCTGTTCAGAGAAACTCATTTCTATGTCTAAGGCAGCCAATTGGCAATTAGATTTTTTCGGCCAGCTCAAAGAATGGTACTGGATTTTGACGAAATCCTTCATGGTGGTAACGGCTAGCGAACAGTCGGCGCGGGCAGCAATGTCGGCTAACTCGTCCAGATCGCTCTGGAGATAACGATGATGGTCAGGGTAGCGTTTCTTAGCAGTCAATTCAGCACCGGCCTGGGTTAGAGTGTTTTCAAAGGAAACGGGGTTGCCGATTCCACAAAATGCCAACACCTTGCGGTTCTGTAATTCACTTAGCTGCAAGGGGCCGGCTAAGCCCAGAAGTCCGGTCGGCTGACGAACGGCGCACTGTGAATCATAAGTCTTCAGAACGATGTCGGCACGAGACAGAGACAATACAGGTTCGCGGTATAAACCTCGCGGTAACAAGCGGACATTTTCCAAGGGTTCGGCCAGCAGGACGATGTCCAGATCGCGGGCCAAGCGGCGGTGACCAAAACCATCGTCCATAACTAATACATCTATATCATGATGATGATCCCCCAAAACCCTCTGGGCTGAGGCTACCCGGTCAGCACCGACGATTATAGGGATATCCGGCAGGGCTCTATTAAATACTAAAACTTCGTCGGCAGGTATTTCATCCGAGCCCTTATAGCCTCGAGTGAGAACAGCGGGTTTGTGGCCGGAGGCCTGGAGCATACGCACCAGAGCAATGACCGTGGGGGTCTTTCCGGTTCCGCCGCAGGCAATGTTGCCTACGCAAACGATAGGGACATCGGCGCGATAAGATCGCAGGACCTTATGGTCGTATAGAATATTCCGCAGCCAAATAAACAGAGCATAGGGCAGAGACAATAAACTCAAGAAAACTCTGGCCAGGCCAGCAAAAAGTCCGCGGCGAAGTCCAGTAATAATGGCTGGGTAACTCTGGTTCATGGGAACACCAAAAGCCTTAGAGCCTATATCTGGTCAATAATGGCGTCGGCCATCTGGCTGGTGCCCACAGCTGTGGGGTCATCCCGGTGCGGTTTCATATCATAGGTCACATTTTTACCCTCGGCGATGACGGCAGCTACGGCGTTTTCCAGCCGGTCAGCCTGGGCAGTAAGACCCATGTGATGCAGCATCAAAACGCCGGAAAGTATCAGGGCTGTGGGATTGACCTTGTTGGTGCCCTTGTACTTGGGGGCTGAGCCATGAGTGGCCTCGAAGATGGCTACCTTCTCGCCGATGTTAGCACCTGGGGCTACACCCAGTCCGCCAACCAGGCCGGCACATAAATCGGAGATAATATCTCCATAGAGATTGGGCAGAACCATTACATCATAAAGCTCGGGCTTCTGCACCAGTTGCATGCACATGTTGTCAATAAGGGTCCAGTCTTCAAACTCCACCTTGCCGGCGTACTTCTTGGCTACCTCTCTGGCAGTGGCCAACCACAGGCCATCGGTGTGCTTCATAATGTTAGCCTTGGTAATGGTGGTAACCTTGCGGCGGTGCTCGCGGAGGACATACTGGAAAGCAAATTCGTGAATCCGACGACTGTTCTCGACACTGATGGGCTTTATGGATATGCCGGTAGAATCCCGGCCGGTCTTGACCTTACGCTCGTTGTGGGCATTGATCCAGTCGATAAGCTCGCCGGTCACTGCTTGGCCATACTCAAACTCGATGCCGGCGTAGAGGTCCTCGGTATTCTCGCGGACGACAACTAAATCGATGTTGTCATATCGGCTGCGGACGCCGGGATAGCTCTTACAGGGGCGAAGGCAGACATAAAGATCGAATAATTGACGCAGGTGCACATTGATACTGCGGAAACCAGTGCCAATCGGGGTGGTGATAGGAGCCTTCAGGGCCAAGCCGGTGCGCTGAATCGAATCAATGGTACGCTGGGGCAGAGGGTTACCCTCGGCCTGCATTACATCGGTACCGGCCTGCTGTAGGTCCCAGGTGATTGCGGCTCCGGTGGCATCAATGCATCTGCGAGCGGCCTGGGCCAACTCCGGACCAACCCCATCTCCGGTAATCAACGTCACTTCTGGCACTGTTGTATATCCTTTCCAAACTGGGAGAATAGAAGGCGAAACCTGAGCAAATTGCATACCATCTTTGGGGGTCTTTGTCAATCCAGACGGTGTCTTGACGCAGGGCAATCGCATCTAACTGAGGGGAGCAGGGGGCATATTTCTTGCAAATTAGTATTATGTTAGGGTTGCGCATTGCGTTGCGCGCTGGTAGGCTATGCACTCCATAAAACGGTGAGGCC
>JAACET010000167.1 GCA_011682385.1 Actinomycetota bacterium
CCGACCGCGTGGGGAGCCCGCCGTGGCAGGAGGCTCCCCTCAGCAGTCTCAAGCATTCTCACCTTCTCAAAAAATCAGGAACAGCCCATGGAAGAACCGCAATTAAAGCAGCGATAGCATCGGCCGTTGGGAACTGTAATCGATCCGCAGTTGTCGCAAGCAGGGGCGTCCGTCTGGAAACGCTTGTGCTCCTTCTGCAGCATTGAAACATGCTGATAGCGGTCGGCTAAGGCAATAGGTACCTCAACAGCCACACCCGCAGAAGCCTGCAAAGCCTCCGGCGGAACAGGGACTGTCAAAGCCAAGCCGGCATGAGTCTTGCCGGTCAGAAGATCAGGAGTGTTCTTATCCTTACCCTGGCCGCCGTTGCCGCTGTCTTTGCTCTTGGCAGAGTCGGCGGGGGGCTTGGCATCACTAAGGGCCGGCCCCGACGGTATCAGAATCGTTTTGGTCTCGGTCTTGGCCGACGGCGTTGTAGTCTGGCCGGAACGTTGCGGGGCGTGACCCTGGCGATAGCCGGGAATAAACTCCATGGCTAACCAGCGGAAGATATAGTCCACGATACTCTTGGCAAAGGGTATCTCCCGGTTAGCTGTGATTCCCGAAGGCTCAAATCTCTGGTGAGAGAATTTGTCTATCAACGTCTTCAACGGCACACCATACTGCAAAGCCATAGAAATAGCTGTACCAAAGGCATCCATCATACCGCCGACTGTAGAACCCTCCTTGGCCATAATAATAAACAATTCTCCTGGTTCCCCATTTTTATACAGGCCAACGGTAAGATAACCTTCGTGACCAGCTACATCGAACTTATGGGTCAGGCTCTGCCTGGTAGCAGGCAAACGCTTACGCCGGGGCCGCCCGTCGAACAAGGCTCGATCTTCGGCCCTGGCCCGGCCGGAACCACGCCCCTCAAGTTTCTGCTTCTTATCGGAACTGCTCCCGACATTGTTGTTATTTGTAGAAAGCGGCTGGGACCGCTTGGAGCCGTCACGATAAATAGCCACAGCCTTTAGACCCAGCTTCCAGCCCTCAATGTAAGTGGACATGATCTCGTCCACCGTGGCTTCATTAGGCATATTGATGGTCTTGGAAATGGCTCCCGAAAGGAACGACTGAACGGCAGACATCATCTTCAGATGGGCCATGTAACCAATAGAACGCTTACCCTTGGCCGGTTTGAAGGCGCAGTCAAAGACGGGTAAATGCTCTTCGCGCACGTGCGGGGCACCCTCGATGGTTTCTTCAACTGCTATATAATCGTTAATTTGCCGTATCTGGGCGGGGTTATACCCCAAGACTCGCAGAGCCATGGGCACGGTGCGGTTGACCATTTTCAGATTTCCCCCACCAGCTAAGAGCTTGTACTTGACCAAAGCAATGTCCGGCTCAACACCGGTGGTGTCGCAATCCATCAGGAAACCGATGGTACCCGTCGGAGCCAACACCGTAACCTGGGCATTACGAAAACCTTTGCGTGTGCCCAGGGCCAGAGCCTTATCCCAACATGCACGGGCTGCGGGCAGTAATTCGTCCTGGCACAGATCGGACTTTATTTCGTCCAGGGCGGCGCGGTGCTTACGAATAACACCCAACATAGGAGATTGATTCAGAGCAAATTCCTCGAACGCTCCCTTGACCTGAGCCAACTCCGCTGAGACGGCGTAGGCTTGCCCGCTCATCAGGGCGGTCAAAGTACCGGCTAAGGCACGGCCGGCATCTGAATCATAGGGCAAACCCAGCGACATAACCAGGCAGCCCAGGTTGGCGTAACCCAAACCCAAAGCTCGGAAGCGATGCGAATTCAGACAAATCGGCTCAGTGGGATATGAAGCATTGTCCACCAGGATTTCCTGGGCGATGATGAAAATCCGTACCGCATGGCAAAAACGATCGATATCAAAACGGCCGTCGTCCTCAGTGCGGAATTTCATCAGGTTCAAGCTGGCTAGATTACAAGCGGAATCGTCAACGAACATATACTCCGAGCAGGGGTTGGAGGCATTGATCCGACCGCTGTTCGGGCAGGTGTGCCATAAGTTTACGGTGGTATCGTACTGGACGCCTGGATCGCCGCAAACACTTGTGCCTTCAGCAATTAGATGTAGCAGCTCTCGGGCCTTGTAAGTGTCGACCGGCGCACCGGTAGTTACGGCCCGGGTGGTCCAGTCGCCGTCGGCCAGGACCGCTTCCATAAACTCGTCGCTGAGGCGAACGGATAAGTTGGAATTCTGGAACATGATCGAGCTGTAAGCTTCACCATTGAGTGAAGGATCGTAGCCTTGTTCGATCAGGGCCCAGGCCTTGTGTTCCTCTTTGGTCTTGGCGGTAATGAATTCCTTGATATCGGGATGGTCAATTTTCAGACTCTGCATCTTGGCCGCCCGGCGAGTCTTTCCGCCGGACTTGACCACCGCAGCAACTTGATCGTAAACCCTCATGAACGACAGTGGACCGGAAGGTTTTCCGCCGCCGGCCAGCTTCTCTCTGCTGGAGCGCAAGGTAGATAGATCGGTACCTGTTCCTGAACCAAACTTAAACAGCATGGCTTCAGAAGTGGCCAGCCGCATTATGTCTTCCATGGTGTCATCGACAGCCTGGATAAAACATGCGGAGGACTGCGGATGTTCGTAGGTATTGCGGGCGCGCTTGACAGCCTTGGACTTATCGTCCCAGAAATAATTTCCCCTGGAGCCGGCAATCCCGCACTGGTGAAACAGACCCACATTAAACCAGACGGGAGAGTTAAATGCTCCGTACTGATTCAGACAGAGATAAACAAGCTCATTATAGAAAACTTCCGCGTCGTCCTGGCCGGCAAAATAACCCTGACTGGCGCCCCAGTCGGCTATGGTCCTGGCAACCCTGTGGATCAGCTCCTTGACGGACTTCTCCCGGTCGGTGGAATTGATCTCCCCATAAAAATACTTGCTGGCCACCACCTTGGCGGCCAAATCCGACCACTCGGCCGGAACTTCTATATCGTGCTGCTCAAAAACAACCTTGCCGGTGTCGTCGGTAATAGCTACGGAGCGCTTATCCCAAGTGACTTGATCAAAAGGACTGCAAGCAGGATCAGAAAAAACCCGGGCAATCTTCAATCCCTTAGCTGACTTTACCGAATCTTTTGTGCTCGGAGATCCGCTGACAGTGTTGGCTTTTGACTGGCTCTTCGACTTGCTTCTACTGCGGTTAGCCATGCTGAATCCTCCGTGCTCTTTGCCTCGCCAAGTGAATATAACCCTACGTCGCTGAGGCTGCCTTCCTGACAACGACCAGCGTAAATGAAGAGAGCTTCCAAGATTGCTCTCCCCTACAACCGTTGTATTTTGATGATTCGCAGGGTGACCAACCCATCAAACGTCAGACATGATCCTGCTCTTGCGGGACACACCTGCAAGGCCTCACCGCGGTGCGAATTGTTATCAGATACGCCATGAGGCCCATGGCCAACCCACCTTATAGCATAAGGCTACATTTAGTGGTGTCAACTGAGAAAAAACAAAAAAAT
>JAACET010000070.1 GCA_011682385.1 Actinomycetota bacterium
AATCTGCGTAATCAGCGTCGAAAATTCTTATCCGTTTCGTTTTCTGCTTTGTGCCTTTTTCACAAAGTGTTCGAATCCGGTGGCCGACAGTTCTCGTTGATTCCCATTTTCATCTGTTAGAATAACGCCCTGCTTAATGATTCGCCCTATGTGGCTCACCTTCACGCCTAAGGAGCCGAGGATGCTCTGGGCTTTATGGACCTCTTTTTCGCTCAGGGTGAACAGCAGTTCGTAATCTTCGCCATCTGCCAGACTATGCTCTAAAGGCTCAGGGCCTAGTTTTTTTGCAGCCTCGCTGACCGGGATTTTTTCAGCCCGGATTTCAGCGCCGCATTTGGACTCATTCGTTATGTGGTGCAGATCGACTGCCAGCCCATCGGAGACGTCAATCATAGCGTGCAGTTTTATTTGCTCAGCCAAGGCCCGAGCCTCTTTGACCAAGGGTTTGAATACCAGATGCTTACCCAGAATCGATCCTCCCAACTCGCCGGTGACCATGATAGCGTCGCCTTCTTTAGCTCCGCTGCGTTTTACCGGCTCCAGTCCTGCTCCTTTTGCCAGCACACTGACGCTTATGGCCAGTGCTCCCGTCCAACTGCCGAGGTCCCCGCCTATTACCGGGCAGTTGAATTCTTCAGCCAATTCGTTCATGCCACTGACGATTTCTTGAGCTTGTTTTGTGGCCATGTTTTCAGGCAAGGCCACAGAGGCCACCGCTACTACCGGTACGGCGGCCATAGCCGCCACGTCGGAGAGATTCCGCGCCAGGGCCTTTCGCCCAGCCGCTTTCGCCCCACAATCATTTAGTCTGAAATGCACTCCGTCCAGTACCTGATCGCACCCGTATAGTAGCTGTTCATCTCCTATCCGCAGCCCAGCCAGATCGTCACCTATCCCGATATTCACCAATGCTGACTTACAAGACTTCTTTTGCCCCCGGATCCAATCAATCAATCCCCGCTCACCTTTGTCGCTCATTATTCTTTTCTTTCTTACAATCAGCGAAATCTGTGGCTAATTATCCTTCTTTTTTTACTTCGTGATCTTCGTGACCTTCGTGGTGAATTCTTTCTGTTGTCTTTCCAATGCCCCCGGCCTACGTACCGGGGGTCTTGATCTGTCATTCCGTACTTGATGCGGAATCCATCTTTTTTTCTTTTTTTACTTCGTGACCTTCGTGGTGAATTCTTTCCGTTCAGAAGTTCAGCTCGGTCTCATAGAGTTTTAATAGCGACATATCTACTTTTACCGGCTTAGCGTCTGTAGTTGCGTACCCCAGCCGCAGCTTGATGATTTCTTTGTTTTTGTCGCTCAGTTCTTCGACCAGTCCCTGCAGTTCGCTGCGGTCGCGTGTGTATAGGTCCGGTTTACCTTCTTCGGGCCAGGGGTAGTGTTTGATTTGATAGCCCAACAGGCTTCCCTCAGGATAGCTTCCGTCTGTTTGCCTGCTCCCGATAGCCGATTTGAAATTACTGAAGGCCGCGTATAGTTTTTGCACTGCTTCTTTGGTGACCATGTTATCGTTTTCCAGTATGTTGCATATAGCCAGAAACAGTTCCTTGCGTCCTCTACTGATTGCTCTTTGATAGGTGCAGATATAGATATGTTTTTTATGTGTGTTTTCGTCTTCGGGATATTTTTCCAGATGTTCTTTGAAGGCCTCGATAGCTTGACTGAAGCGTCGGTCCGATTCCTCGAAGTGAAATAGTGCTTTTGCTTTGAGTTCTTTCCAGCGTTTGCTGTTCACTGGCGGATTGCGCTGGCCGACCGGTTCGGGCAGCAGAGGTCCGGTTTTTGCTTCGGTTGGCTTGGTTGCCAGGGCCATTTGTTCTGCCCAGGCTACACCCGTGAGCATTTCTGACCGTGCCCAGCCCATTAAGCAGACGGCTGGACGGGCGTGTATTGCTCTATCGCCGATGGTGCTGTGCGAGCCCAGTTCGCGTGTTCGCATTTCGTATTCATAGCCGAAGTAGAATGGGCTCACCCCGTAGGGATATTCTTCGACGTCGATGGGCTCCAGTTTCAGCCCCTCGTCTTTATAGACTACCAGCAGGGCGGCTTTGTCTCGTTCGCTTAGTTCTGTGCTGTTGGCCAGATTTTTGCGTTGTTCAGCCGTCATTTTCCCCACCAGTTTAGCCACTCTCGCCGTATCTTCAGCGAATCGTTGCCGGTAGTAGAATCGTTCTGGATTTGATCGTCCGAGTTTCTGGTCGTAGATATCCGCCATTTGGAACATGATGTCCGGGCTGTCGGGATTGATCCAGGTTCCTTTTTGAGCGTACCTGGCCCCATCCAGCACCCACAGGTATTTGTTGGCCAGTTCATGCCACTGTACCGAGAGGTTGTAGGCCAGGTTCCAGGCGTTGAACACGTACACGCTGGGAAAGTTTGGCTGTAGATGGGCGATAATTTCGTGGTATGTTTTGACGTCCCACCATTGTTGTTCGTTTTTTTCATTTTCTGCTTTGATCCACAGTCCCATTACCAGTGGTCCGCGGAATCCTCCCAGAACCAGGATGGGAAAATCGATCATTACATCGCGTTTGACTTCTGCCCTGACCGGCACGATTTGCTGTTTACGTTTTTGGATTATTTGGTCTAGTCCTGCCGTTCCTCGGCCCCGAAAGCGTGGCAACCTGACCGCCAGCAAGATGGCCAAGGCCAGCCCGAGACATATTATTTGATAGCGTCGATCACTCATTTGGCCAACTCCCGGCTGCGGAGGAACAGATACCCCAGCATCAACATAACCACCGTGCACAGAGTCGTATGGATGAACAGTTCAGCCAATTTAGCCGAGGCGATTAATTCTCCTTGGGCTATATATTCGCTGGCTTGGTAGCTGGCGAAGTTGGGAAGTATCGTGTTTAGTCCTTCCATGGCATATCCAGCCAATGTTCCGCTGAATCGCCCCCAGAACTGAGCCATACTTTGCAGATAGTCGCTTACGCTGCCTATCAGGTAGATGGTCAGGGCCAGGAAGCAGGCCACCGGCCAGGAGAGGAAGGAGCTGGCCATTACCGATACTGCCGCGATGCTCACCACTTGCATCAGCACGATTGCTTCGCAGCGTAGCACGTTACCTGCGAACGAGCGTCTATTCCGAGCCAGATAGCCGCTTTTTTCTCCCACAGCAATCCACCCTTGGGGTGAGCCGCAGGCCAGGAATACGTAAACGTCAGCGTTTTTAGCGAATAGTTTTCGCGGTATGTTCAATACTGTTGGCCGTCGTTCTTGGATTACCGTCTGTTTCCATCCCGGCCAATCACGAGCCAATAGTTTTTCATCGCCAGCGGTCTGTTCTTCTTTTGGGTTCGGCCAAGGGGTTATACTCCCATCCGGTTTGACAGCCATAGCTCGCACTAACCCTACGGTGTGCGATTTGACTACCTCTGATTTTTCTCGATAGGTCTGTATTTCGAATCGCACCGAGTCGCCTGGTCCGAACTTCTTCATATCAATGTTTTTGAAGTGCCAATAGGCCACTTCCGGCTCACCGCGTTCGGTTCCTGCAATTTCGTAGGCTTTCCTGAACTTTCGTCCTACGACTACTCCTTTTCCGTGTTCCGGCGGGTACATTTTGGTTTGGCCTATAGCTCCGGGCCGGTCCGGCGAGAGATTGCGTAGTTGTATGGATTCGTTTCTGAAGTAGAGGTAGTGTCCTTTTGCCGCGAAGGTCAGATTGATTACTATCGGTCCGCGGTTGTATAGTTCGTACCATTTGGCCGGGTCCAGTACCAGCATAGCCCCCGTACCGAAACGTACCGGCCGATTCAGGTCGTTTCCTCGTACTGCTTGAGGCACAGGCAGCTCTAGTTCTTCTTCCACTCGAAATCGCCGGGGTTCCAGGGCGCTTATAGCGGTGACTTTTATTTTTAGCGGCGCCGTGGCGTCGAAGTTTTCTTTGTCTTCGATTTCTTCTGGCACTCGTTCGATTAGGAAGCTGAACATCAGCAGTGGCACTCGGTCGCTGACCGGTATCTCGTCGAAGCGCCATTGTACTGACGCCTCCGAGCCTCCTTTTAGACAAGCGGCCACGTTGAAGAACGGGTCGAACTTGCCGTTGAAGCTTACCTGTGTGACCGGGTATATGGGGTCTTTTGCGTATAATACGCCGTTTTGGGCTATGTCTTTCAGGTCGGCATCCGGAGCGATTTTCCGTCGCCCTGCCTGGTATTCGTTTTCTTGGGTTTGTAATTCGATCCGGGCCTGATTTCGCACTTGCTGCCCGTGGTACCACAGGATCGCATAGCTCAGCAGTCCCATGGTTCCTATTAGCATCCCGGCCAGTACCACGAATCCCAGCAGTTTGCCTGCTATCAGTTCCAGTCGATTTATGGGTTTGCTTGCCGTCACGATGATCGTTTGTTTGAGCAGTTCTTGTGGAATACTCCGACAGGCCAGGGTCAGTATCAGCAGCCCTGCCACCAGGAGCTGTCCGCGGACCAGCAGTTCTGTGCTGAGCATCATGCGGTCCTGAACCAGCCGATAGGGGCTGACGAATATCCCTACTATCAGCACTCCCACCAGCCATATGGGCACAGCCAGCCAGGCCCTTTGACTCATCGCTTCCCGAAAGGTTGTCCAGGCGATAGCGTATGTTCTGCCCGGCCCACGTCCTCGCAGTGTCCCGGACCGACTGATTAGCAGAAACATTATCAGCGAGAAGCCCAGCACCCCAGCCCAGAACTCACCCTCAAGATAGAACTCCGGCGAATCTGCCCACCAGAAGTAGTAGATCGCCCCCAGCCCCGCTAACCATAGTGCAAACAGCAGCCAGCTCTTGTATCTTTGCCTTCCGCTGGGCCCGATGCGCAGAAAGCCCACTAGATCGCGATACCCCACCAGCACGAATATCAGCGACAGTACGCAAAAAACAACAAGCCAGCCTAGCGTTGGCATTGCGACCGGAGTCCTTTCTTATCTTATTTTTTTTATTTAGCCCCCGGTTTCACCGGGGGTCTCTTAGTCTGTCATCCTCGCGAATGCGTGGATACAGTCTGTTTTTCCGTCTTTCTTATAATCTGTGTTCATCTGTGTAATCTGCCCTAGCTCACGCCGTAGCCTCGGCGAAGGCGGAGGGCTAATTCTCTTATCCGTTTCTTGCTCTCTTCACCTTCGTGCCCTTCGTGGTGAGTTCTTCTCTTTCTTTTTGATTTTTGCTATTTGCTTTTTGATATCTCTTCCGCCACTACTCGTTTGAACAGTTCTTCCAATCGTGCTCTTTGGGCGCCGGCCGAGATAGTTTCAGCCCCGCTGGTTTCTACCATATCGGTAAGTTTGTTCTGGAGTTCTTCGGATACGTTTTTTGCCCGTAGTTCAAAGACGTCTTTTAGGCTCAGCAGTTCATCTACCGCCCCGACCATTTTCACTTGTCCTCGATAGAGGATCAGAATACGGTCGCAGACATCTTCCACGTCAGCCAGCAGGTGCGAGCTGAGGAACACGGTTTTACCTTGCTGTTGGAATTTTTTTATCAGCTCTTTCATTTGTACTGTACCGATGGGGTCTAGTCCTGTGGTTGGCTCATCGAGGATTATCAGATCCGGATCGTTTATCAGCGCTTGGGCCAATCCGATTCTGCGGGCCATTCCTTTTGAGTAGGCTCCCACTTTTCTTCGCCGGTCCCGCCGATCCAGTCCCATGGTATCCAGCAGTTGTTCGCTTCGTTCTCGTCGGGTTCGTTTATTCATGCCGAAGAGTTTGCCGTAGAAGTCGAGGGTTTGGTCAGCGCTGAGGAAGGGGTACAGGTAGGACTCTTCCGGCAGATACCCGATACGTGCTCGTGCCTTTTGATCTCCTGCCGGCTTGCCCAGTACAACAGCTCGCCCAGCCGTGGGTTTGGCCAATCCCAGCAGCAGTTTGATGATGGTTGTTTTTCCTGATCCGTTGGGCCCCAGCAGCCCGAAGACTGACCCTCTGGGCACAGCGAAGTCTACTCCGTTTAGGGCTCGCACTCGTGGCAGGCCCCAGAAGCTGCGATACACCTTGCTTAGGCGTTCAGCTATTATAAGGTTTTCGCCGGATGCATCTGTGTTTGCCTTTATTAAAGACATTTGTTTCACTCGCCAGCAGGTTTTATCTTCCCGGAGCCTAACGCTTACGTACTTTCTTATACGTAATTGTAGCCGGATAGTTCTCTTATAACAATCACAAATACTCTACCCGCTATCTTCGTGAATGCCCCCGACCGGAGCATGGTCACGCCATAGCCTTGGCGAAGGCGGATGTCGGGGGTTTTCGTTATATTTAGCCCCCGGTTTCCCCGGAGTTTTTTTATGATACAATACCTGAGGTATGATTACCGATCCGCACAAATCTGCCGCTGCTGTCAAGACCTTAGCCGGACAATCGGGTTTCGACTTGGTGGGTATCACTTCTGCTGAGCCACTGCCTAAGGCTGGCCAAAATCTGCTCCAGGCCGTTGAACACGGCCACACAGCCGACCTGTCCTACCTGAATCGCCACCCGTTGGCTAGGTCTGGCCCCCAGAGCCTGGCCCCTTGGGCCCGAAGTGTTATATGCCTGGGGATCAACTATAATTATTTTCCGGTCGAAGTTCATTTGCCTTTGAGTCGCTACGCCCTTGGCCGGGATTACCATTTAGTGCTTACCGAGAAGCTCCAGCTTTTCAGCCACCAGCTAGGGGATTTGCTTGGCAGAGATTTCCGCAGCCGGATTGCCGTGGACACCACAGCGATCATGGAAAAGCTGCTGGCCCAACGTGCCGGCCTCGGATGGCAGGGCAAGAACACCCTTTTGGTGAACAAGACCTTCGGCTCATGGATATTCCTTGGCGAGGTTCTCACTGACTTGGATTTGTTTTGTGATGATCCGGTTGCCAGCCGGTGTGGCCGGTGTAGGGTTTGCATAGACGCCTGTCCGACGGGGGCCTTATCTGAGCCGGGCTTTTTGGATGCCCGTAAATGCCTCAGCTACTTAACCATTGAGTATCGGGGCGATGTCTGGCCGGAGGTCGCGCGAAAAGCCGGGACGGCAAAGGAACCCGGCCAATGCCTTTATGGTTGCGATATCTGCCAGCAGGTTTGCCCTTTTAATTGCCACACCCCGCGTACTTTGCATGAGCAATTCCATCCACATCCGGAGCTTCTGGATATGCGGTTTGACGATTTAACTGCAATGAGCCAGCCGCAGTTTGAGCGAGTGTTCGCCGAGACCCCTGTAGCTCGCCTCTCTTATCAGCGATTTCGCCGTAATTCTCACCTGATGGGTTTTTGTAAGGCCGAAAGCTAGTTTTTCGCTCTTTATGTTGATTTGATACTATAACGCCATTTATTTAGCCCCCGGTTTTACCGGGGGTTTCTTGACTTATAACGCCCCCAGGCTGCGTCCTGGTGGTCTTCTAATGCCCCCGGCCTACGTGCCGGGGGTCTTGCGACCTTGCGACGCGCAATTTGGGCAAAAACGCCTCAAGTGGCGTTGTAGTATTAAAGCACACTATTTATTATCATGAAAAAGTCTTGACCGTGCCGACCTCTTCTGCTAGCATATTTAGGGTTGAAGAGATTGCTTTTACCGGAGCGTCTTTTTAGTTGTACAAAGATTTCGGCACACGAGGTGAGAGAGCGCCCCGGGTGCCGTATTTTTTTGAGAGGCGAGTGGTAGATTGGACTGACCGAGAGCAGAGGTTTTACAGAAGGAGAAGACAGTATGAAACGAGCGTTTGTAATTCTGGTCTCGACAATGTTTTTGGTTGCCCCTGGTTTAGCCGAAGCTGCAACATGGACGTTCACAAAGGTAGTTGACACGAGCACAGCCATTCCAGGTGGTGGCGGCAACTTCACTGATTTTTACGCCCCATCCTTTGACGCTGGTGACGTGGCCTTTAACGGCGACGGCGTCAGCAAATCTGGTATTTACACATACATCGGTGGCAGTCTGGCGACGGTATCCGACACCAGTTCCCCCATTCCGGGCGGGACGGGCAACTTCACTTTGCTCTACGATCCCTCTCTTGACGGCGGCGGCGTTGCCTTTAAGGGGATGGGTTCCAGCGGTCAGGACGGCATTTACACATACATCGGTGGCAGTCTGGCCAAGGTGGCCGATTTGGGCACTGGTATTCCGGACGGGTCGGGCTATTTTACTTCTTTTGGTGGTTTTCCCTCTTTCGACGGTGGCAATGTTGCCTTTAACGGTATGGGTTCCAGCAGTCAAGACGGCATTTACACATACATCGGTGGCAGCCTGGCCAAGGTGGCCGACACCAGTTCCCCCATTCCGGGCGGGACGGGCAACTTCACTGTTTTCTACGATCCCTGCCTTGACGGCGGGGAGGTGGCCTTTGCTGCTGACGACGGCATTTACAAAACCGTGGCCTCCACACTGACAAAGGTGGCTGACGTGAACACACCCTCGCCTGGCGGCGGGGCAAACACCTTTACCGTTTTCTATGATCCCTCCTTTGACGGCGGGGAGGTGGCCTTTGTCGCTGAAGGTTCCACTGCCGATGGTATCTATACAGATGTCGGTGGAAGCCTCACTTTGGTGGCCAGTACGAACACTGCCATCCCGAGCGGGACGGGAGACTTCATCAATTTTTCTGGTTGTTCTCTGGATGGTGGGAATGTGGCCTTTTGGGCCGAGGGTTCCTCGGGTCAGGAAGGTATTTATGCGGACCTCGGTGGAGGCCTGGAGAAGGTTGTCGACCTGGCCGACACGATTGATGGCAAAACGATCGCCAGTCTTGTTCTCAGCAACGAAGGTTTGAGCAGCAACAGCATTGCATTCAGGGCACGTTTCAGTGACAATTCTGAGGGCATATACATTGCGATTCCTGAGCCGGCCTCAGTGTTGTTGCTGGTGCTTGGCTTAGGTCTTTTGGTTTCTCGCAAACGCAGGCCCAGTATCTAGATTATTTAGCCCCCGGTTTCACCGGGGGTTTCTTTTCTGTCATTCTGCACTTGATGTGGAATCCAGGTCTTTTCTCTTTCCGTTTATGTAGCCCCCGGTTTCACCGGGGGTTTCTTTTTGCGTTTAGTCCCCAGGCTCTCGTCTGCGGGTTTTTTTCTTTATCTGTTTTGTACCTTTCTTCCACTGGGAATCTCCTTGACAGGCATGGCTTGATGGGGGTAGTCTTTTTTGGGCTACAGAGTGGTCATTGCCAAAGGGGGCAGGCGGGGATGTTCAGGGGGTTACGATCACCTTTTGATTCCGCCTGCCGGGCCAACAGATTCTCATAGAGGATTTCATTTTAGTTGAATCCTATTGGGCAGAAGGGCCAAGATGATGGCGCTTTCCGATTCACCGCAGCATCCATCCGTTTTTTCGTTTCGGGAGTGGGCGGACATTTGCCGTGGTCTGGACTTCTCTGACCGGCAGAAACAGGTTGTGGGACTTCTTTTGCAGGGTCACAAGATTATTGGTGTAGCTGCTGCTTTGGACATTAGTCCTGACACGGTGCGTGCTCACCTGCGACGTGTCTATCCGAAGTTGGGCATTTCTGACCGTCTGGGTCTGATGATGTGTTGTGTCCGTGAGTTTCGTCGGCTGTATCCTCTTAATACTGATAGTCCGTTTGTGTAGCGCTCGTCTAGCCCGCGCTCGAATTACCAGGTTTAATTAGTTACGAACCTGCTGCACATGTGCCGAAGATACGGTAGACTGTATCTATGCCATCTTGGAGCTTCAAGGGGGACCGGAGGGGTCCATCCTGATCGCACAAAACACTCTTTGTTAGATGTAAGTGTTTTACAAGTAAGTAGTTGTTGAGTTCTTGGGGGGTAATCGATGGATATTGTCGTCTTTTTTGCCAGTGACACGAAAAAGGGTTTTAGACCATGGCAACCTCGGACGTTCCGCAACACCCCTCGATTTTTTCCCATCACGAATGGGAGTCTATTTCCCGTAGTTTGAGTCTTTCCAACCGGCAGACGCAGATTGTTGGTCTGCTTTTGGAAGGTCACAAGGTATTCAGTGTTGCCAGCGAGTTGGATATTAGTCCTGATACGGTTCGTGCACACATCAGAAGGCTGTATCCGAAGTTGGGCGTCTCGGATCGTCTGGAGTTGATGGCCTGTTGTGTCCGCGAGCTTCGGCGACTGTATCCGCCCGATGCCGATAGTCCGGGTGCGTAGCGCTTCCTCAGCCCGCGCTCGAATAGCCGAATTGAACAAACTTCCCATCTCTTATACCTTAGCTCTGTAGATAAGACGTTGCCTGTTGCAACAGATGGCACGTGGGGTTGAGGGGCAAGTCGGGGAAGGGGCCCCCGTGTCGTGCTTCTGTTGTGATTGCCCCCCCCTTCTGATAGCGACCTGTTTTTTTCCCAGTAAACAACAACGGGACGGTCTGTTTGGACCGTCCCGTTGGTTATTGGGCTTCCCTTCCTGTCGGCTTACGGGCCTTTTACTTCGATCCGTTTAGCCTTGACCTCTTCGCGTTTGTTGAGGACCACTTTGAGCACGCCATCCTTGAGTGTAGCCTCGACCTTATCAGGATCGACCGTGGAGGGCAGGGTGAAGCTTCGGCTAAAGGACCCGTAGTAGCGTTCCTGTATCCGGTGGGTGTGGTCCTTTTTTATTTCCTCATGTTTCTTTTCACCCTGGATGGTCAGTACGCCGTTTTCCACGCTGATGTCGATTTCGTCCTTTTTCATACCGGGCAGTTCAGCTTCCAGATAGACGTGGCCGGCATCGTCCCAGATGTCTACGTCGTATCCGCCGTAGAGCCCGGCCGGCCGGGACCAGTTCCAAAAGTGGTCCAGCCAGTGGTCAAGGTCACCAAACGCTGACAGTGGACTTCCCTGTACCAGATCACGATTTCTGTTTCTTGGTCTTACGGTCAACATGACTGATCACCTCCTTTTGTGTTTTCAGTTGTGGGTCCGGGCTCAACTACCCGAACCCGTTTGAGATACTTCACTGAGCCACAACGCTCACTCCGCTAGAACGTGGTGCAAAGCCCATGCCACTTTGCCATGCTTG
>JAACET010000011.1 GCA_011682385.1 Actinomycetota bacterium
TTTGGCACTCGCCAGCACGGCCTGCCGGAGCTGCGCCTGGCCGACATCATTAATGATATAGATTTGCTGAGGCTCGCTCGCAAAGACGCCTTTGAGATCATCAAGGACGATCCGAAGCTGAATCATCCTGACCACCAAGCTCTCAAGACTGCCTTACAGACCCACTTTGCCGAGAGCCTGGAGCTGATCGACGTTGCCTGATTAAGCCAAAGGTGCTAGATTGATAATGTACCCTGTTGTTCATCGTTCAACACACATTGAAAAAGAAAAACAGGAGATGACCTGATGCGACTGAAGGACAAGAAGGCTATTGTTACCGGCGCTGCCAGCGGCATGATTGACACACCCATGAGCAAACGCATGCAGGGAATTCCCCAGATCATGGCCTACCTCGAAGACCGTCAACTTTTGGGCAAGCTCGGAACGCCGTTGGATTTGGCAGCCGTAGCCTTGTTTTTGGGCAGTGACGAGTCACGGTTTATAACCGGCACCGTTCTTCCCGTGGACGGCGGATGGAGCAATCACGGCTAATCACACCTATTGAAACCGACCTGAATTAAGGAATACGTTTCATCCTGAGCTTCCCCATGCCGGCCAAACATTGACCACTGTGTTCGCCATCAACTTCTTGTTATACCCAAAATGCCACAATAGGCGCATAAAAAAAGAGGGCACCCGGTGTTGGGTAGCCTATCGTGTGACTTTTCTTTCTTAGCGGGAGACGCGATTTTGCACTTATGCGTTATTAAAGCCGTTAATTGGCGGCTCCACCTGTTACGTCGCTCTGGCCTAATGTTGCCGACTCCTGCCCTCCGAGCTGCGGGGAACTCGTTATTCTGGCCACAGTAACTTGGGCAACGACATCGCCTTCGTGCAGAACGGCATGGAGTGGACCACAATTGGTCATCTCAAGCGTCACATTTCCAGACCAAGTCGCGTGAATAGTAGGCGCGGTCAAATGAACAACAAGGCCGGTTCTTGCTTTAGTACTCTTGCCATCAATGAAACATATATACTCAGCGTTATCTAGTGGCGTCCCAATCTCCTCTTTTGTTTGCCATAAGACAAACCCACCTGGCCGTAATATAATGGACCGATCTCTCCTTACAACCTTATCATCTTCACCCGCAGAGCTTTCATAGGGTGGGTCCATTAGATACTCTCGCGACATCCCCCCATAGTTCATCCGCGCAATATTTATTTCCAAGTCAGAAATTCCTCTTTGCCTGTTATCAGCGGTGATGCGCTCGAGATTCCAAATCTGGGCCTGTTCTACAGAATCCAGATGAACATCAATTGAGGTAGCGCCAATTCTCGCAGGATCGGGAGGAGGATTAATGATCAACGCGCCCGATTGGATTGCCGACTGAAGCTCTCTAGTAGATAAAAACATGGCCAGCCCCCAAAGTGTTTATTTACCAGGTAGAGCGATTAGGTCTAGGGGAACATTGATCGTTTCGCCATCCGGTATTCTGATCAGTGAACTTTTGCCGCCATTGCTTATCACCCACACCTTGATCCACCCTTGGATCGGATCACTGGATAACGCATCAACTGGTTCGGCGTAGTGTTTAGGGGCGACCCCTTCATAACGCTCGCCACTTATGGTATTGACGGCGAAGACGACCTCTCCTGAAAAGGCACTCTGATACAAATCACATATCATGTTCCTGTGCTGGGTAGCCATTTTGATCCCCTTCTTTTAGGTTTGGTGCCAGAGCTTATGAGGCCCGAATTCACTGAAGTATATTGTTAACCCTGACGTTAATAAATAAGGTTCTTTTGCGGCTAGATCGAGTTGTTCTATTTAACCACTTATATTACAAGGCGTTATGGCAAACCTTTATTTTGGTCCCGACCCTCCAAAACAGAAAAGCATGCTTAACTTGCCATATCTAATCGGCAAAACTCCGCAATCCCGGCCACTCTTTCCACTAACCACCGCTAAGCCCGGGCTGCGTAGGGGGCCTACCAGGCCCTGCCGTTTGTTCTTAATGGCCCCCCCTAAGTCCCTGGTTCACAGCGCGGAGGGCCGAAAACTCGATTTATCCTGAACCTGCGGCTCTCCAAAAAGCTGGCCGCGGTAAACTCACCAAGCCATTGACCAGCACTCTCGCCGGGTGTAAACTCTGCATTCGAATGTTGGTATAATCGTGGGCGTAGCTCAATGGTAGAGCATCGGCTTTCCAAGCCGACTATGTGGGTTCGATTCCCATCGCCCGCTGTCATCCTTATATCAATAGGGCAATGGGGTCTGCCCGCAACCGCCGATCTGGCTGATGACTCCTACCGAGCCAAAGGCACTGTGGTAGGAGTTTTTCTGTGGACAAGATACTGATCATTGGTGCGGGTGGGTTTCTCGGAGCAGTTGCCCGTTACCTGCTTTGTGGCCTGGTCCAACGGTTGCACGGCGGCACCTTGCCGCTGGGTACGTTGACTGTGAATGTTCTGGGATGTTTCATAATTGGCGTGGCTATGGCTATGGTAGAGGATGGGACGTTTCTGGGTCCCAACGGTCGGCTCTTACTAATGATCGGGCTTCTGGGTTCGTTCACGACCTTCTCGGCATTCGGCTACGAGACTGTAGAATTGCTGCGAGACGGAGAATGGTTTTGGCTTTTCTGGAGTGTGGCCGGGAACGTTCTTCTCGGAGTAGCTGCGGTCATCTTAGGACGTCTCTTGGCTAAGGCCGTTGGTTTTTAAGGAGATTGAATATGAAAATCGAAGGCGAAGGACAGCTCCTGCGGATTTTCATCGGCGAAAGTGATCACTGGCATGGACGCCCCCTCTACGAAGCCATCGTACTCAAGGTTCGCGAGGAAGGCTTAGCCGGCGCGACGGTCCTGCGCGGAATTATGGGTTTTGGCGCGGACAGTCGGATGCATACAGCCAAAGTCCTGCGACTTTCTGAGGATTTGCCAATCGTAGTCGAGATCGTGGATAAGCCCGAGCAGATTTCCAAGGTTCTGCCACTGCTCGATGAAATGGTCACTGAGGGAATGATAACGACGGAGAAAGTCCATATCACTGCCTATCGAAACAACCCCCGGAATAACACAGTTGGCTAAAAACTCATCTGCAGCCGTACAGCCAACCCACACTCGAACAGGCCAACTCTTTTGGTGCTGTTTGGTTCAAGCTAAACCATGTGACTCCAGAAAGGCCTGATTATGGAAGATTTCTTCAGTGTTTCCGTCGGCGACTTTTTTACCTTTTGACAAAACAACTACTCTATCGCAGAGGTTTTTCGCCAAACCCAGATCGTGGGTAACTATGATTTGAGTACCATCGATTTTTCGCAGCAATTGGACTATTTCTTTTTTACCTCTGGGATCGAGGTTGCTGGTCGGCTCATCAAGAACCAGAATCTCTGAATCCATAGCTAAGACCGTGGCTATGGACACTCGTTTTTTCTCGCCGAAGCTCAGGTGGAAAGCACTATGATGCTCAAAGCCCGCCAAGCCCACCGCTTCCAGTGCCCGCGTGACCCTCTGAGTAACCTGTTCCTCCAACAGATTCAGATTTCTGGCCCCAAAAGCGACGTCATCGAAAACCGTTGGACAAAACAGCTGATCGTCGGGGTTCTGGAAAACCAGTCCCACTTTCTGCCGAATGAACTTGAGATTTCTCTTTTCGAGTTTCATTCCCAGTATCTGTACCCTGCCATTACGGCAAAAAATTCCATTCAGATGCAATAAGAGCGTGGATTTTCCTGCTCCGTTGGCTCCGATCAAGGCCACTTTCTCGCCTTGGGCAATCTCCAGAGACACATCTTTCAAGGCCTGTGTTCCATCCGGATAGGAAAAGCTCAGCTTGTCGATCTGCACTACTTTCTCTACAGTCATGGTATGGCTACCCTTAAGAGCACCAGTAGGCTCACAGCCCCGGTCGCAACCAGGTAGTCTGCCAAGCGTAATTGGCTTTGTCCCAGGCTAATTGATCTACCGTCAAATCCTCTGGAAACCATGGCCACGTAAATCCGTTCGCCTCTTTGATAGCTTCGCAGGAAGAGGGTTCCTATCATTTGGCCGATGACTTTGCTGTGCCAGAGCCATTTTCCGCCGTAGCAACGGCAATCCCTGGCCCGTTTCATACGCTCTACCTCATCGACCAGGACGAACACATACCTGTAGGTGAAGCTGGCCAACATGATGAAGATTCCGGGGACTTTTAACTGCTCGAAGCCGCGTAAAAGCTTGGCAAAAGGCGTAGTGGAAGAAAGCAGGATCACTGAAAGCACCGCGATAAAAGATTTAACCAACACATTCCAAAATATCATCAAGCCGGAGCTGTAAATCTGCAGCCCGCCGATCCCCAGGCTGTAGCTGCTGCCGGGGCCATTGGGTTTCAAAAAAGGGATGAAAATCGTTACCATTATTACGAAAGGAATGATTACCAGTGATCGTCGCAGGATGTAACCTAGGGGTACTCGCGAAAGAACAATAGCTACAGCCAGCAGAACGAAGTAACCCAAAAACCCAAGGTAAGCCTGTGGCGGCGTACTTACACAGATCACGATCAGGCAGAACAAGGAAAGGATCTTTGTCCTGGCATCCAGACGATGGATAGGGCTATCCAGCCCTGAGTATTTGTCCAAAAACGAGTGCCGCAACGTTTATTCCCGTGAGTTCTTATGTCCGACGTTTGCGTGACATCACCTTGGCCAAGCCCAAGCCCACGGCAAAGGTCAACAAAGTCCCTATAAGCCCAGCCAGGCCTGTGGCTATGGATTCGTTTTTGATACCGCCCACAGCATAATCCGGGATGAGCGAATAGTTCCAGGCGGGTTCATGGTCTTCCGCCTTATTTAGAAAGCCTTTGTCCTCGGCCACTTTCTCCAGGCCATCCGGACTAGAAGAAGCAAACGGCGATATGAAGATAGCCAACAATACAGAGACTAAAAGTGCCCATAGAATGAAAATCCAGGTTTTTTTATTCACCATCAGGCCTCCTGTGATGTTTTTTGTTTCAGGTCCCAACTTGCCACTAGGTCTGGCCGCGAGGCCAAGACGATTGAAATCACCACCGTGGTTATAGTAGCCTCACCCAGACCGATCAGGGCGTGGACTCCAGCCATGGCTGGCAAGGCGGCCTTTAGCGCAGACGTACCGGAAACAGCCAACTCCAGGGCACAGACGGATGAGGCTATAACTACCGAACTCCAGGCAGCAACAGCCACGGCGGTGAGAAAACCTCCCCGCGTCTTGGGTAAAATGAATCTCCAGAATTGAAAGAGCCAGTAGCAGACAATTCCACCAATGATTCCCATGTTGAAGATATTGGTTCCCAAGGCTGTCAGACCGCCGTCGGCAAAACCCAGGCACTGTATTAGAAGCACCACCGCCATGATAAGACAGGCATTGAGCGGTCCCAGCAGCACCGCTGCTAAGAGAGCACCGAGAAAATGTCCACTGGTACCGCCGGCTATGGGAAAGTTGAGCATTTGGGCTGCAAAGATAAAGGCGGCCGTCACACCCAAAAGCGGTACCTGCCGCTCGCCCATACTCTTCTTGGCTCGGATCACAGCCAAAGTACATACAGCCGCTGAAGCCACGTAGGTTGCTGCATTTATAGGTCCGCTTACGAACCCGTCCGGAATATGCATTTTGTTCACATCCTTATATTCGTAATACTCGTAGCCGATAACACGAATTCTATTTTGGTAACACCGGTAGTCAAAAAAAACATCGGCTCTCGCCAGGGGCAAACTCAGTCCGGCCAAATCGGCCACAGACTCTCCGTTATTACGAATACGCAAATCGTAATAACACATTCCTTCTTAGTCAATGTTTTTTTAAAGATTTTTTTGCTGCCCCCCGGAATAACAGCCATCCGTCAGACTTGCCGATCGACCACGAACTGGGCTGTCTTTTTCAGGGCCTGACATTCGGGGCTGTCGTTTAGGATGCTGAGTTTTTCGATTGCCTGGTCTATGTACTGTCGAGATGTCTGGAGCACGGACTCCAGTGCCCCGCAATCATTCACGATGGTCCGTATAGCCGCCATATCGTTCGGACTGCCTTGCGCTACCAGTTCCATGAGTTCTTGCCTGGCGGAGTCCTTTAGAATCTGCCGGGCTCGGATTAATGGCAGGGTCAGTTTTCCTTGGAGTAGATCGCGCCCCAATGTTTTGCCCGCCACGCCTTCGGTACCTAAAAGGTCCAGCAGGTCGTCGGTTATCTGAAAAGCCAGCCCTAGTTTACATCCGTAGTCATCCAGGTCCCGAGCCAGCTCGCTGGACCCGCCTGAGCATTCCACTCCCAATCGGCACGACGCGCCGCACAAGCTGGCTGTCTTGCGGGAGATGATCTGAAGGTATTCATCTTCTGTCAGGTCCAGATCACCCACGTGAGCTACCTGCATTATCTCGCCTTCGCACATCATGTTTGTGGCCGACGCGATTATGGCAGACAGTCTCCTAAACTCCAGTTGATTGCACAGACTGAAGGAATGGCTCAGCAGGAAATCTCCAGCCAGGATGGCCGTCTCGTTACCGTAAAGCTCATTGAGTGTAGAGCCGCGCCTGCGAATCTGCGACTGATCCAGCACATCGTCGTGGATCAGGGCCGCCATATGAATCATCTCCACAGCCGTGGCCACTACATGGTGGGCCCGTCCGATTGCCCCGCATGCTCGCCCGCAGAGTAGCACCAATGCCGGCCGAAGCATTTTGCCCCGGAATTTCCCCACCTTCTCGATGCGCTCGTTGACCAAAGGCAGATCGGTAGTTAATTCCTGTCCGAACAGTTCTCGCACAGTCTCCATGTCCTCAGCCAGCACGTCATACATCTGCAAGGCCACGGGGGAGAAGGAAACCAGTTCACCATTTGGTTGTTTTTTCATGATATATTCCCGTCGGCAGACTACTTCTTTCCGGTTCGAGCAATAAGACCGGGACATTGTAGGATACGAGCCAGCAACTCTCAAGCTTTCACCGGCTCGGCTGGCCATTTGGTTCGGCTGGTCGCTGCGGAAGCCCACCCCACCCCCATCCCGCAGGACGGCATTTTTACTCTTGACCTTGTGCCTCTTACCCGATAAACTCTCCCGGAGTTCTTAAGGAGTCCGGTTGTGAAAAAAGACATTCATCCCAAATACGTGGAAGCTACTGTAACTTGCGGCTGCGGCGAGACTTTCGTCACGCGCTCGACCCAGGAAAAGATCAGTATCGAGGTCTGCGGCAAGTGTCATCCCTTCTACACCGGCAAGCAGAAGTACGTTGACTCTGCCGGCCGAATTGAGAAGTTCCAGCGTAAATATAACTGGTCGGCCAAGAGTCCGGCTGGTGGGGCTTCGCCCAAAAACGACGATAAGCAATAGATAACTTTCGCCATTGAACGCCATGGTTGTGCACCGATCCCGACCATGGCGTCTTTCTTTTGCCCTATGTAGTCCATTGGCCTTGTCTGCGCGTACGGCTGATTCAGGGGTATAATCATGGCTGTTGAAACATTGGCTGAGAATCTGGTATCGCGTCTTGAGGCGCTCACCGCCCGTCATGGCGAGCTGGAGAGCCAGATGTCCCAGCCTGAGATTGCCAGCGATGCTGCCCGGCTGACCGAATTGGCCAAAGAACGCGGGCGGTTGGATAAGCTGGTCAGTATCTACCGTGAATACAAGCAGGCTCACACCCAGCTCGAGGAAGCTCAGCAGATCACCGGCAGTGAACAGCCCGATCCGGACCTGCTCCAGTTAGCTCTGGAGGAACTTCCCGGTCTTGAGGCCAAGGTGGCCGATGTGGTTGAGCGAGTGAAGAACTCCTTGGTCTGTAATGATGATCTGGACGTGGACTCCTGCATCGTGGAGATACGGGCCGGCACCGGCGGCGGAGAGGCGGCCCTGTTTGTTCGCGACCTCTATCAGATGTACAGCCGTTATGCCGAGTCGCAGTCCTGGAAAATGGAGGTCATTGATTTATCGCCAACGGACTTGGGCGGTCTGCGGGAGATAATTTTTTCTCTCACCGGCCGGGGTGCTTATAACCGCCTGGCCTATGAAGGCGGCGGACACCGTGTACAGCGCGTGCCGGTCACGGAAGCTCAGGGTAGAATCCACACTTCCGCTGCTACGGTAGCTGTTCTGCCCGAACCGGAAAAGGTGCAGATTGACATCAAATCCGATGAAGTCCGCGAAGAAGTCTCCAGATCCAGTGGACCCGGCGGACAGAACGTTAATAAAGTAAGTTCAGCCGTAAAGCTCATCCATCTAGCCACCGGCATTACCGTTTCTATGCAGGATGAGAAATCGCAGCACAAGAATCGGGCCAAGGCCTGGCGGATACTCCGCTCGCGTGTCTTTGACCACTATGAATCTATTCGCCGGGCTGAGCGCGATTCCACCCGCAGAAATATGATCGGTTCCGGCGACCGTTCTCAGCGAATTCGCACCTATAATTTCCCTCAGAACCGCGTGACCGATCACCGCATCAATCTGGACCTCTATTACCTGGACCGCATCATCGCCGGTGAACTCGATGCCCTCCTGGACGCCCTGCAGGCATACGACCGCCAGCAACGCCTGGAAAACCTTTGAGTTCTTAATACCTTAATGTTAAGACTTTTTGAGCCGACATTTCAGCCCTGGAACCCCAAAAAAGACCCCAAACAAATTGCCGTTTTGACCAGTGGCGGCGTGGACAGCACCGTTACAGCCCTGCTTTTAAAAGAGGCCGGCTGGCAGGTCCTGGCCATTACCATGAAACTTCCCACTGCCGGGCAGTGTAATCATCCCAGCCCATGCTGTGGCAGCGACGCCGGTTTGGTATGCCAGCAGATGGGAATCCCCCATTACTTTTTAGATACCCAAGAGTCATTTGAACAGCTCATTATTAAACCTTTTCGTCAGGCTTATGCTCAGGGCCGAACGCCAAGCCCCTGTGCGGATTGCAACACCTTCTTGAAGTTCGGCTTGGTCTGGGATTTTTTAGAGAAAACATTCGGCATCCGATACTTGGCCACCGGGCATTATGCTCGTATTGTCTGTGAGTCGGACCGTTTTTATCTCACCCGAGCCGCAGATTCTCAGAGAGACCAAAGCTATTTCTTGTACGGAATTCCTCGTCGCAGGCTCCAGCATCTCGTTTTTCCCCTGGCCCAGCTTACCAAGCAGAAAGTCCGTGAATTGGCTCGCAGCAATGACCTTCAGATTGCCGAGAAGCCGGACAGCATGGAGCTATGTTTTGCTGGTGAGGGCGACTATCGGTTGGCCTTGGATCGTGATACCTCACCCAGCCCAGGTCCGATCCTGGATACACAGGGCAAGGTGCTTGGACAACACCAAGGAATCGTTAATTACACCCTCGGCCAGCGCCGTGGCTTAGGTATTGCCGCCGGTGAGCCACGTTACGTTGTTCGCATTTGTCCGGAGGACGACAGTGTCACGCTGGGCACACGCGAGCAGGCCTGCCGTCGCGACGTCCGCGTAACGGATGTGAATGCCCTTATCCCGGATAAGCTTCAGCCGGGGAAGCAATTGCTCGGCCAAATACGATCTCCCGGCCAAGCCTCAGCCTGCACCGTTGTCGAGGTGGGCCCCCAGGCTATGCTGGTGGAGTTTACCGAGCCTCAGTTTGGCCCTTGTTCCGGCCAGCGTCTGGTGCTCTATGATGATCGTGGTTTTGTCGTCGCCGGCGGTACGATTAACTTCAAACGTTGAAGCGAAAGGTAATCACGTCGCCGTCTTGGACCTGGTATTGCTTGGATTCCAGGCGAACCTTGTTTGCCGCCTTGGCTTGCCTGAAATCTCCGGCTACTTTCAGGTCTTCGAAGGCTACCACTTCTGCTCGGATAAAACCCCGCTGGATGTCGGAATGAATCTTACCTGCCGCCTCAACTGCCGACGTGTTGGCGGGGATCGTCCAGGCCCGGCATTCATCGGGACCGTAGGTCAAGAAGCTCACCAGACCAAGGGTCTTATAGCAGCAAGCAATCAGCCGATCCACAGCCAGGGTTTCTATGCCCAGCTCGGACATGAATTCTCCTCGTTCCTCTTCGGAAAGCCGGCTTAGTTCTTGCTCCATACTGACGCAGAGTTCCAGTTGAGCAATATCGGCTGGTATTTGGACGCTGGGTTTTTCTTGTTGGTCTGATTCTGAGACATTGACAACCACAGCCCATGGCTTTTCGGTCAGAAATCCGAAGGAACGCAGCATCTTAGCCTCATCCGGACTATGGATGATACTGCTGATGGGTTGTTCGTTCTCGAGCGTCTCAAGTGCCTTTTCCATTAATTCGAGTTCTTTTTTGTATTGTTCTCTATGGGGTGTGGGTTTGGTAATTTGGACCTTGAGTTTATCGACACGGTTGGAAACCTGCTCCATGTCACAGAGGATGAATTCACTGCGGAGTTCAGTCAGGTCTGCTCCCGGATCGACCCGATCACGATAGGCCGGCACCACCGGGTTATCGAACGCCCGCAACACCAGTACAATCATATCCGTCTGGCGAATATCGGCTATTAGTTTGACGCTCTGAGCCTGTTCAGCGGCTGAGGCGAAGGACAAGCCCGGCAAATCGGTAAAGTCCAGCCCTGCGTGGGTGATCTTTTTCGGTTTGTATAGCCCAGCCAGCCACTCTACACGCTCATCGGGAACTTTTACCGTACCAACCTTCGCTGTTTTGCCGTATTCAGCCGTAGAATCTATTCCCGTCAGAGCCGAGAACAGCGTACTTTTACCCGAAAGCGGATGGCCTACAAGGGTGACATTCACCAGACTTCACTCCCTGGAATGTTACAGAACTGCCGAGTACTACTTCCCCGCCAATGGTACGCGAATATGACGATTAGTTCAACTGCTTGGCCCGACACTCGACAAAATCCGCCGCAGCAGTTATTCTTATGCCCATAGCCATGATCAGCAAAGTAGCATTAGTACGCTGTACGGATTACCGGGCTCAGACTCTGGACAACGCCCTGAGCGAAGCCTTGGGTCTAATCGGCGGCTGGGAAACGTTCATCAAGCCCGGCGACTGTGTGCTGATCAAGCCAAACTTTATCGCGCCGCGGCCGCCGGAGGTTCCGGCCCAGACGGACGGTAGGCTGATATTAGCTATTGCCCGGCAACTAAAGCCATTGGCTGGACGAATACTGGTTGGTGATTCGACGGCCTGGGGGTCGGCCAGGAAGAACGCTTCGCTGGTCGGACTAAATGAAGAGAACCTGGCATCGGCGGGGGCGGAGATTGTCGAATTCAATCGTCCGGTGCGGGTGATGATCGACACGCCGGCTGGGCCGCGACGAGTCTGCCTGGACCAGACGGTCCTGGAGGCGGACAAGATTATTAACGTTCCCAAGCTCAAGGCCCATCAACAGCTCGTACTCAGTGGCGCCCTTAAGAACGCCTTCGGTGCCGTCGTTGGCAAGCGCAAGGCCTGGTGGCATTGTCGCTACGGGGAAGATGCTGCAGATTTTACGCAAATGATCGTAGGGGTGTATCAGGCAATCACCCCAGTGCTGAATATTGTTGATGCGGTGGTGGCCATGCAGGGTCAAGGTCCCATAAACGGCAAACCGAAACAGATCGGGGCATTGCTGGGGGCGACGGACGCGGCGGCGGTCGATCGGGTTTGTGCTGAATTGATAGGACTAGATGGACAACTGGAAATGCTCAACGCAGCCAAGCGCTCGGGTGCCGGAGCAACGGAGCTGGAGGATATTGAACTGGTGGGAGAATCGTTGGAGGGATTGCGGGTAGATGATTTTGCCTTTGCTGTGATGATGCCGCTAGCCTTCACTCCTTTGCGGGTCTGCCAAAGTATCTTTCGGCAGTTGCGTATACTTATGCGGGAACGTCGAGAAAAACGCCGGAAATAAAAGCCTTCTGCAAAACCCCCAACTCTATATTTAATAATGAGTTGCGATCGTTATTTTCTTGCAACCTCCTCCATTTTGGCTATTGTGTAAGTGGCGTTATGGATAAAACTTACATGCAAAACAAAGGAGTTTTTATCAGGCAACATTTTCAGACTTCCCTGTTTTATGACCTCCAGGAGCTCATTCGAAATTCCCCCGCTCCTGCGAAAGCATTACTACCTCTTCAAAGCTCTGAATCTTTCAGCTCTGCCGGACAGAAACGACCGACTCGGAAGAACCGGACACTCCCGACACGCCATCCTGCGGGCCTTGATCATCAAACACCTCGAAAGAACAAAATCCGTGCCACCTCTTCTGGAGATGTGCGGCTTTGACTTGGGCAATCTGCCGGATCAATCTCAGTTCTACCGCTTTCTAAAGAACACCAAAAACTCCAGCCTCAAGAACTTGCACCATAAACTCATCATCAACTCAGGCAAGCCATCGCTTCCATCAGTCATTTTGCAGAAATCTTTTATGGTTATCGGCTTTTCCCCAGATTCTCCTGAATACTAATTCGAAAAACGCTCTAGCCAGATTGCAGGCATAGCTTTTTCTCAAACAATAGACAGTAAGTTTTTCATTCGTGTTTATCCCTGCTGCTTTAGAGGTCTCTTTGAAATACCTGAGAACGTTATTAACCAGGAACCTGTTTTTCCATTGATTTGATTTTCCCTGCTGCCACTTCCAACGCCAGTCCGTCTCCAGTTGCCTCATAGAACTAGACGATGGCCTCTAGCTGGAGCATCGCATCCCACCATCGCCCGGTATCATGAGCTACTTCCCAGCCGCCAACAGGCAGATAGTTGAACTCTGGATTCAGCCGGTTCATATGGCACTGTCCGCCCAGTTCCATCGATTGTTTTAGCATCAGCATCTTGCGGTAACTTATGTTGAAGCCACTGGTGAAATTTCCTAGTATCTGCATTCTTTGCAGGCATCGGCGAAGGCCTGTACATTTGCCGGGGCGCCCTGAAAAAAATGGTCCGAAGGGCAACAAATGTAGCCAGCGTGGTCTTTTGTGGCCTCGAAACATTCAAATACCAGCTTCCGGGCGGTTTCGGGCGTGCCACGCTCAAAGCCTGCGTTCTGGTCGAAGCCGCCTATGAAAAACAGCTCCTCGCCGACTCTACCTGATGCTTCCCGTAAATTGCAGTCACCACCCATAGACCGAGGCGTCATTGTCTCCAGCCCATCTGCCCCACTCTCGACAACTAGTTCCAGCATGGCCATAACTCCACCACAGAAATGATTGACCACTTTCAATCCGACTTCATGAAAAATTCTGTTCTGTCGCTGGTCATACGGCAATCCAAATTCTCTGTAAAAATCCGGACTAATCACGGTACTGGAACCAGCTCCACCCCCGACCTCGACCAGGTCAGCCGGCGTACCTTCCCACATCTCGGCAACACGAAGGGTCTTGCTGACAATACTTTCCAAAATATGATGCAGAAGATCGGGCTGGTCCAGACCAAGCATAATGGATTGTTCAGTACCGAAAAGACAACAGAAACTCTGCCACGGGCTTCCCTGGCCCGGACTAAAAGGGTGCGAGCGAATAATCCCTTTGTCGCCTAATCTGTCTTTTGTCTTCAACATCGGCTCAAAATTAACGCCGCAAGGGACAGGATAAAATTCATTCCAGATTTCAAAGTCGCGCTCATCTTTAAGCAGATACTCTGTGTCATAAATAGTGATTTCTGTCGCGGCCGTCTGCTTGCGAAGTATACCCTTAGGAGTGGTAATCTGAATAAGCTTACGGGAATTCCCGCTCTCATCCTGCCCAAGGTCTGTTTCTTTTATCTGCCAGTTTTCCAGGACTTTCTCAGAATAGTGGTAGTTCGGGATGACATAAATGGCGTAATCCAGGCCGAATTTTTCGTACGCCTGCCATCTGTCCATTCCGTCAAGATAGCTTTCCAAGTAACAATCCATCCAGTTGTGTACTTGGCAGGGCATACGGTCAGGTCTGCCATTATCGAGGGCAATCATCATCCGTTCGCGAGAAGTCATATGCCATGTCTTTCCAAAAGCGTACAGCTATTGATCGGAACTCCACACAATGCAAGCTATATCATCTGATTCATGAATTCGACGCTTTGCGGCACGCCAACCGTCTCATCTTCGTGCCCTTCATATTCCAGGGCCACGAAGCCATCGTAGCCGCCGGCAGCCAGGGCCTTAAGACAGGCGGCGTGGTCCACATCGCCTTGCCCAACGATGCAAGGAACGAGTTTCCAGCCCCAGGGAGTTGAGTTGTCGGGAACTTTCTTGAAATCCTTGAAGTGTACGTAGGCACAATGCTTGGCCACGATCGCCGTGCCCAGCTGAGCCTCCTGGCCGCCCTGCATATAGTTGCCCACATCCACGGTGGCCTTGAGGCAAGGGGAATTAATCGTTTCGATTACCTCGACCTGTTCTTCGCCCGTACAGGGCAGACCGCCGTGGTTTTCCAGGGCCAAAACGACCCCCAGTTTTTCGGCTTCGCCAACAACCTGGCCCAAACCGTCGAGTATTCGCTGTCGACCGCTCGCCTTGGCCGACTCATCCCAGAGATTTTCCGCAATAATATGTCCGCCGAAGATACGCGAGACCGGCGCCTCAACTTGAGCAGCGACAGCCAACCATTCCTTTACCGTTTGCACCTCAGTCTTGAATTGGCTGGAATCGACCTGATTGAAGTTGTTCGACATGGAAAGCCCCGACAGTATCAGCCCATGTTTCGACAAGGCTCCCTTAATCAGCCCGGCGGCCTCAGTTGAAGAACCCAGAAAACGGACGTGAAAGTCAACGCCTTCAACACCCAGACGCTTGACCTCTTCAGCCAAGCGGTCGAGCGTCCAATTTTCCGAATCCCATCGCCGGTGAAAACTGAAGTGGCATATGGACTTTTGCATGTGCTGTTCCTGTGTAAAAAATAGTTACATTGGAGAAAGTTCGCGGCATTTTTCCAGAATAGCGATTTGTCGGCGCACGCTCTCGGCTGTGATGAACAACGGCTTGGCCTGGCGGATCGTTTCGTAAAGGTCGAGATAGAACCGCTCGGCCTCATTCGGAAAGTCCTGCGGTATTTCCCAGGACTCTTCGACCCAATCGTACTGTTCTCGGTTATAGCTGCGGTCCGGCGTGGGCTTCCGGTCGACCGGCCGAGGCGGCATCTTCGAAAAATCGACATATTTCCATTCGAGTTTAGCCGCTGAGCCGTGCAGGCCGCCTTGGGTGCCCATCACCAGCCACATATCCTGCGCATAGGCACAGGCACTGGTGATTTCCAGATCGATCATCGGAGCCCCCGAGGCCCGGAGGATCACCTTGCAATGATCCTCGGCATCACCTGAGGTCAAGGTCCGCTGTAGTTGACAGAAGACTTCAGGTTCAGCCTCGCCCAAGAGCTGTAAGGCCTGGTCCAAAAAATGAGGGACGTTATTGCTCAACGTCCCTCCACCGAATTCCTTGAGCGTCTGCCAGTCCCATCGCCGGCCGAATCCGTGAATGGAAATCTTGATCATCACGATTCGGCCGAGCTTGCCTGATTCAATTACTTCGCGAACTTTAAGGAAGCTAGGTAGGTATCGGTAGTTCTGGAAGACCGCCAGTAACTGCCCTGTTTCTCTAGATACTTTGATCATCTCCTCGGCTTCGGCAACCGTGGCAGCCATTGGCTTTTCGCAAACCACGTTTTTGCCCATCTCCATAGCTTGAATGGTATTGGGCGGATGCATCCGATTCGGTGTAGCTACCACGGTCAACTCCACCTCAGCGTCGTTGACCAAGGCCGTGAAATCGGGATGGATTCGGCATCCGAATTCTGCGGACGCTTCCCGGCAGCGGGCTGGGTCCGGGTCGGTTACAGCCACAATCTTGAACTTCTCAGGCATTGCTCGCATGGCCTTGGCGTGAATGTCCCAGCCACTGCGACCAAGGCCCGCGATGCCCACTCGTATTAGCCTACTCTTTGCTACGCTCATCCGATACTCCTATCAGCCAAGTCGACCTATTCAAACCACGCCCACCACTCTTGGTCAAGTACTCTCATGTTCCAGGGCACATTAAGGTTTTGGGGAATCATGCTGCTTTCTGAGGATGAGGCCAAAGTGATTCCCACTGGCCATGGAGTCGAACCAGTTTCAAGGCCAACATCCTGCCAAGTCCCCAGGCCCACATCCAGCGGCAGTACGTCTAAGTGAGAATGATCCAGCACCTCCGGATCTAACCGGAATTTCCCAAATGGACACCCAAAAACCACGAACTTCTCCTTTGGACCACTATGATATTACAACAAAACGCCAGGACTGTCAAAAACTACCCCTTTGGATCAGGTATGTTCTTTATACTTATGGACGGTGCTTCCGTATTAGCTTGCTCCGTGGCGTTATTCGTGGGCTCGACGCCATCGCATCCTCGCCTTCGTCAAAATGAACATCGGTCAATGCACGCCCAGGGCGAACAGGTTTCTGCGCGTCTTGGGATAGTCCTGCATAACGATAAGCTCCATGAGCCGATCCCGCAGTTCCCGCCGGATATCCGCGTAGTTAGGATCGGCGACACGGTTGTGCTGTTCGTCCGGATCCTTGCGCAAATCGAACATCTGTTCACCCCCACCGCAGGGATAAAAGGTGTAGCGAAACTGTTTCGTGCGGATGGTCCGCGCCCAGTTGGTTGGATCGTAGGAACAGATCACATTATAACTTTCGCAGTAGGCCGCGTCGCGCCAGTCGGAAGGCACTTCTCCTTTGCACAGCGGCAACAATGATCTGCCCGGCAAAATGGGGATTTCCTCTTGCGGTATCGGCAGATAAGGACCCATTTTGGGCATAGGCGGAAGCGATTGGGCGGTCATGTCCAGCACGGTCGGACAAATATCTTCCAGTTGTACGATCTGCTCGCATGTGGCCCCGCACTTAACCCCAGGCCCTGAAATAATCAGAGGCACGCGGATGCAGGCGTCGTAGTGCCGTTCTTCTTTTCCACAGAACCCATGATCGAACAGAAGCTCCCCGTGATCGGCAAGGAAGAAGATATATGTATTGTCCAGCCTGCCGCTTTCTTCCAGGGCGTCGAGGATGCGCCCAAGTTGATGGTCAAGATGACAGATGTCCGCAAAGTACAAGTGTCTTTTGTACTTCCAGTCTCCCTGCTCTGGATGTTTGTCCTTGAAATAGCCTGGGGCATTCGGGTCCTGTGTCCACTCCGCAGGCACCGGAGCCGGGATTGCGGTGGTATTCACCCGGTCAAGGTAATCTGCCGGAGGACAGGACGGATCGTGAGGCTGGACATAACTGATGTGCGCATAGAGTGGCTGTTCCGCGGGGGTCTGACGCAGGAACTCCAGGGCATGATTGGTGATCCAGGCGGTTTGGGATACTTCCTCCGGAAATGGCAGGGGATACACCTCGGCTGTGTTTTTGGGGAACTCGGGCGTAGCCCATTGGTACCTTGAGCGTATCGCTTTAATCCGTTTTCGCAGATTCTCCTTCTTTGCTCCGTGGTGTTCGAAGTCGGATATCTCCACCGACCAGATAGTGGCCAGCACCGCCTCGAAATGCTCCGGGTGGTTTTGCTCAACCCACTCCAGCCACTCACCGCCGCGTGAGTCTTCGGTCATGTGCGTCACGTCAAATCCGTACGGATGGCAATCCGGCCAGAGCCCCGCGAAGTGTGCTCTGAAATGTACTTTACCCAAGGCTCCGGTTCGCCAGCCCGCCTTCTGAAGGGCCTGCATGAACGTGGGGAGGTTTGGGTCGAGATCGTAACCGTTCTCAAGTACCCCGTGTCCGCGTGTGGTCAGCCCGGTGGCGATGGTTGCCCTGGTGGGGCAGCAGACAGGGTTGCTGCTTATCGCATGGGTAAACGTCGTGCCGCGTCCTGCCAGCCGATCCAAATTGGGTGTTGGGCACACCCCGTTGCGAGCAGCCTCTAACCACTTGGCCGACAGTTGGTCAACCATGAAAAAGACAATGTTCGGATGTCCCGGCGTGTCGGTTCGTATCATTTTCGCCTTCCTTTGTTACCTGTGCGAGAGTTGACCTGCCCCTAAATTATGTGCCACCCTTTATGAGAGCCACACGTCGCCGCAGCCGGTGGCGGCGTGAGGCGGCGACCGAACTCGCCCTGTCCGGACTGGAGAATGTTGGCTGTCCCGTCCTGACCGAAGGCGCCGATGGCCAAATCTCTGTCTGGCTGCGCTGCTTTGCCGGGGCGTCCGACACCCCGCGGAAGCTCCACAACCGCCTGCATGGCAGAAACGCCCTGACCATCCCGCACCACCCGGCCTCCAAGGGCCAACTTTAGGGCCAACTTTAGGGCCAACTTTACGACTGGGCTACGCACGATCCGTTCTGGGAACCGCTGGTGGAGATATTCCAGGTTCGCGGATCGTATGAGTGCGATTCGGGCCCGCTTTGCCCGGAAAACTTCGGAAGTGAACTGGTTCGCAGGCGAATCAGTGTTCCGCCGGTGGAATTGGGGACGGACCTACCTACCTTTTCTCCCGGCCGGATGCGCGAACGCTCCATAACGTCTGCTGTCATCTCTGCCAGAAACGCCATGTCCTGGCTGGAGAGCTTCGCCGACCCACAATTACCCATGGTTCGTCTCCAACAACTGTTCGCTACGCCGCTGAACCCGCCATCAAAGTCTCACTATTTCCAGGGCACTATCGACTGTTTTGCTTACCGTGCGCCCGTCGATCCTGGCACAGCCAGATATTTCGTAAGCATCGGCTACGTCTGTGTTCTGGCACTCCAGGGTGATTTCCAGGGGAGGCGTGATGACGTAGGGGTTGACCTTATCTATGGTTGCCAGAGATTCCTTAACCCCTTCCCGGATCAACTCCCTGGCCCTTACCGGTGGCAAACACCTGGCTGCGGTCCGCGAATATCCCTCCTTGACCGCTACCGTTTTTATATCACCCAGAAGTTCTCGTGCTTCTCTTGTCGCCGCCAGATCGCCGCTTACGAAAACCACCGGCACGGCAAAATGGCCAGCCTGTACCGCTTGCTGACCGATTTCTCCCATCTTCCGACCGTTCACGTAGTAGTTCAACCACCTGGTGGACATTTGCGTATGATCCAGAATTGCTCCCTTTGTCCCTGCCATGGCATGGAAGCCGATGAGAATAACCGCGTCGAAGGAATTATCAAGGCCGGGAAGGTCGGCTATTCTACCCGGGCCGGTAATGTATTCCGCCCCGGCATGGAGTTCGTCCATAATAAAATTAAGCCCACCCATGTGACCGTCCAAAACGACAATCGTCTTTGCTCCGCCCGCCAGACATCCTTCCACGGCAGCGTTGACTTCCTTTGTCAAAAGACGGCACGCGTCGTGATAAGCAGAGCCCTTTTCAGGTACTCCTGCCTGCTCCCAGGTCAGGATGCCGCTGATCCCCTCCAAGTCAGTAATGATGTAAATCTTCATAGCTATCTCCTGATAATGACGGTCATGGGTGGTCCCCAGGCGATCGCAGCAGAGTAACAGACTTCAGATTTCCCTGTTTGGCGGCGACCTTACCACTGACTATTCGGAAATAGGCATAAGGGCCGCTGAAGTCAATTCGAAAAACAGGGGTCTCCAAAACTGCCCTTCCCGGTTCGCCGCCCCGCCGGGCAATGAAGTGGTCGATGTAAACGAAATAGTCGGTGAAATCATCCGCCTTGATCTCCATCACGCGGGGCGTGGTCCAGCCGAGCTTGCCTTGAGGAAAAGGATTGCCGAACGGATCCCAAAGCTTAGCTTTGCGCTCCGCAAGCGGGACACGCCGCACAGACCGCACACGCGGCTCATCACGGAACGGCTCATGCACGGTGAAAAAGTGGCACTGATCTTCACTGTGACACGGGATAAGGCCGTTTGGTTTCCCGCCTTCCTGTCGGCGGGATTTTCGGTGAATCAGGATGGTGTATCTTCCCCTCAGTGATTCCGGATCGCCACGCGGCGATTCTTCGAGGTGGGGCGCCCAGCAGATCGGAACCTTGCCGACTAACACCTCGCCAGTGTCCCAGCCGGTAAAGTGCAACGCCAGGTTCACGCCGTCCGGATTCTCAAGCTGTGCGTTCCAGGTCTCTGGGACCGGGGCCTTTTTGCCATCGGTTATCCAGCGGTTCTCCGGATGATTCGAGGCCAGGTCAATCTTGCCGAAACCAAGATCGGCGCCCAGGTCGTAGTCTTCGAGAGCTATCCCTGGGACGGTAAGCTCACCATAAGCGGGGATGACCAGGTCAAATCGATGCGGCAAGTGCATAGCCGCAATATAGGTAATATCGAGCAGGTACTCTCTGGACAGCCCCAACCAGCGTCCCATCTCAACCGACTCCAGGCCGGAACCGGGATGGATGCGGTCACCGGCCAGGCCGATCACCTTGATGTGTTCCCCGTAGTCGTCCACCACCAGTTTCCCCGACGCCGTGCCGTGATTTCGCCCATCTACGATCAGCACATTGTGTGCCCAGGAAGAAGCGGTAAACGGCGTGAGATTCCGCCCGCCCTGGGGCACACCGTAGTCCCAGGGACACACCAAGTCAGGTTCCAATACTTTGCCCATGCCACGGAGAATGAAGCTGAACTGGTCGGGGTGGCTGCGGTACTTGGCCGCGCCCCACGTTACCGCAACGGTGGGCGTTTCGCTGGACCAGAAATCAGGCCCTTCAGTACTGCGCAGCATGGCTGTCCCGAAGGTCTTGAACGTGTGGCTCTTTATATCCGGAGGCGATACCTGCATCTCCGAAGCGTCGCGCCCGTACCAAAGGGCACAATAGCCCAACTTGTTGTCCGAATCGTCGCGCCGGCTGTTCCGCAGGGCCAACCATCCGAATCCGGGATCCTCATATCGGGCATAAGCCAGCTCGAATTTGGCCCTGCCGATGTGTTTTGCAGGAAGGTTGAACAGTTTGATCCCGCTGGTAATGCTCTTTTCATGTTCCCGATGTCGGCGGTCGTACATTCCGTTCTCACCGAACAGGGCGACATCGCCGTCGTTGAAGGCCCGCAAGATCAATCCGTCGAACATTCCGCGGATCGACCCGCCGCCGGGGGCTTCGTAATTCCAAAGGTCAGTCCCATCGTAATGTCGCATCAGATCGGCAAGGATGCAGTACTGGCTGAGCATTGCACCGCCGTAGACACCGCTTTCGTTCCAGAGCATACCATCAGCGGTACCTCGGTCATAGCGCTGCAGCCTGCGGTGGGGGCCGTCGTCGCCGCCGAACTCGTACCAGCGCATCTCAGGTGAACACTTTTCAGGTTCACTAAGTGCGTCGAAAAAGCCGCCTCGTCCTTTCAGCCCTTCGTCGATCCAATCCTGCCGATTGAAAAAGCACCCGCAGGCCACCTTATAAGGTTGATAATAGAATGATGTGTTGCAGAGGTGCCTCGCTGAGGGCTCGCAAAGAATCTGCTGCATAACAATCTTGAAAGCCTCTTCCACTTTCTTCCGCTCAGTATCCGTCCAACCGGGATCGTTATAGATCAAATCATAGGCTAGCAGCAGTTCAAGGGCATCGTGTCCGGTAGTCCAGTTGACGAATTGAGGCTGCAGGGAAAGATCATTGCCCCGCGGCAGCACTTCAGCCAGAACAATCAGCACCTGGCGGACGCGGCGGGCGTATTTCGGATCACCACGGAGCAGCCCGACCATGGCCAGCTCATGCAGGCGCGACTGGTGAACAAATTGGATGCCCCTCATCTCGCCCTCGTCGGGGAAGGCACTCAAATCAGCGGGCGGGTCCGTCAGGGTGAATCTCGGATGGCCGAGGAGGAAACACTCCTCGATACCGTCCACCGCTGATTTCAACTTCTCGAATAAACGCCGCGCCCAGCCGTAACGAGCAATCTTCTGCTTAATCGCCTCGATTTCCTCTGAGTTGAAAAGCAGTTTTGGATATTCGCTGGTACCGGCATTCATAGCTAACCATCCATTATTGATCGATAGTAGGACTGAATCGCTTCTCTGTGTCCGTCTTTGTGCGAGGCTACGTTAGGCTGGCGGATCAGGGGCGCGTCATAGTCAACGTACGCATCCGTGCGGTTCTCGCTGTTCCACCAGGTGGAAAGTATCTTCTTATAATCCGCGATTTCGGACTGATATTCGGGGGCGTTGTAGAGGTTGTTCATTTCCAACGGATCGGCTTGCAGGTCGTAGAAATGCGAGATCAGGTGATCCGCATCGGATAGGATCAATTTCCGTGTTTTCGACCTGACCATAAGCTGTTCGTCATGTCCCCTTGTGGCAAATATGAATTCGTGCCCATCCGATCCGTTCCTCAGATCAAGGCCCTTCATTTCCAGCCCGACAGGACACCCGGCCAAGGCCAGTATCGTGGGGGCCAGGTCGATATTATTGACCATTCGCCGACAGACCGTTCCCCCCCGCCAGCCGCCCGGATACTTGACGATCAGGGGAACCTTCACCACCGGATCATACATATAGCCGGTCTTGCGGATCATGTGGTGAAAGCCGAGATATTCGCCGTGGTCGCTGGTGAAGATAATCATCGTGTCGTCATAGATATCTTTTTGCCGGAGGATATCGAGCATCCTTCCCACCTGCTGGTCTATGTGAGAAACCATGGCATAGTAATAGGCGATAATCTTTTTCATCATCCCTTCGCCGAGGTTCTCAAAAAGAAAGGGCTCGGCGCCTCCGCAATCGTACTTTGGCAGCCGATCGGTCCACCCGGCAAGCAGGGATATCTTATCCGGGTTGTACATTTCGGCCCACGCCCGGGGTGGATTGAAGGGATGATGAGGCTGGATGAACCCTGCCATCAGTAGGCTGCCCGAACGGTCCCAGTGAGCCAGCGTCTCTATTGCCCTCTGGCCGATCCAGGTCGTCGAGTGATACTGTTCAGGCACCGCAGACGGCACCGCCTGCCAGTTGGCAATGTATTCTTCGGGAGCGAATCCGGCAAACTCAGGCACCTGATCGACCAGGTCGATACGATCCACCAGCCCCAGTTCCATCAACTGACGGTGATAATCATCATCCCACCGCCCGTCCCCGCACTGCTCAGCCAGGATCATCTCCTCAAACCCGACGTCCAGGTAGGTCGGCGTGAAGTGCATTTTCCCGACCGCTTTGGTCCTGTAGCCCGACTGACCGAGGATTCGCGGAAAGGTATCTATCCGCGGCGAAAGGGTCGATGTGTTGGTCCAGCCGCGGTGCTGGTGGACGTACAATCCCGAAAGCATAGAGTATCGCGAGGGTGTGCAGACCGGATAAGGACAGAAGCTGTTCGTGTAAACGACCCCGTTTTGGGCCAAGGCGTCGATATTCGGCGTCTTGACCTCTGTGTTTCCATACGCGCCAAGACAGTCGAACCTATGTTCATCGGTATAGATGATCAGTATGTTCGGTTTATTTTTTGGAGGCATTTTGTTTGGCGGATATCCACGGTTTTTCCGGGAACGGCCAGTAGCCGACCGCTACGCCCGTCGTCTTGCTGGTGCGGGCAACCAGCGGCTCGACCTTCACACGCAACTCGCTGGACCTTTCTAGCAGGTCCTGTTTCCGCCCGAAATAGAAATCCTGCATATTTCGGCTGAATTCTTCGCTAACGGCTACGACCTCTTTAGCCAAGGTGCGGATATCAGGCGTATCCTTAGGATTCTCGCCCTGGGCTACGACGTTGAGCATTATTTGAATCTGTCCCAGTTCTGTGTCGTGCCCTCTTACTTGAACCACTCGGGATGTCGCCAAGGCTGATTCGGATACAGCGGATCGGGGACGGATAGACCTGTCACCTCGCCGACCTCCGCAAGGGCTTGCTCGACCTGCGGAGCCAGTTGGCGGGCGCCTTCGGCCAGCCCGTTTTTTTTACCAAAATACAACTGCCGCTTCAATCCGCTGAAACGTTCCGATAATTGCACCACCCGCTTGGCCATCTGCTTGACTTCCTCTCCTTGCGACCCACGCAATAACGTCAAGTTGAGTAGGATTTCGATCCGGCCGAGGTCTTTCTGTGCCTTGTCAAGCAGTGCCGAGGCCTGCGGATATATCGGCTGCTGGTCGAGCCGACCCCTGGCTCGGTGACTCACAGCCTGTGCTTTAGTCAGGGCGTCAGTCGGCTCGCCCTGCTCGAGCGCCCGCTCACCCGCGGCCATATCGGCGCGGAGATCCTGGCTGCCGATCTTCCACCGTTCCGCCTGACGCACGTCCAGTTCAGCCACGCGCAAGGCCTGACGGGCCTTAACGGCGAGCACCGATCGCTTGACCTTGGCAAAGACTGCCGGGCTGGCCAATACGAACGGATGTCCGTCTCCGGGCCGTAGCGAACCAAATACGAAGCCGCCTTTCTCGCTCCTTACGGGCTGCAAGGTAACCAGATCGTACAACTTCCTTCCTGACAGTACTTGTGTTGTCCCGCCGATGCGCAGTTGGTGCGTGTTGTCCCTGTCAATATTGACAGCGAACACAATCAAGGCGTCCAAAGACCGTGGCTGCAACACGCCCAGGTAAATGGCCGGACGCGACCTTGGGCCCTTGATCGGCAGATTGTTAAGTGTCTGTAAGCTGATGATCGGCGCCGACGTGCGCAGCCCATGCTGCTCCACCACACGCGCACCAGCCATCAACTGCCCGAGCGGACCTACCTTCTCAGCGAAACGAGCGTACTCGTTCCACAACGGTGTGTCATTGCCGTACTCATCCACCATGCCCCACTCGGCACCGCCTTTCAAACCCTTTCTATGCACGTAACGCATGAACCACCAGGGGCTGCCGTTATAGAGGAAATAAGACACAACATCGGCTCCCCCTGCCGTCGCCAGCCAGGACATCAACCGCACCTCTACCGGATTGGGCCTCGCGGCGAGCCCCTCCTTCGGCTGGATGAACGTCTCGAGCAGTATCCAGTGCGGCTTATCGCCGCTGGCACGGCGTACCTCGTCCATCCACCAGGTGATTTCCCACGGATCGTCCCGGTTGGGCCGAAGGATCGGATAGTTGTCGGTAACGATGACCTGATGATGAGGTGCCATCACCTGAGCGGGCTGAAGTCCGTTGACCAGCGTGACCGCGGTCTTGCTGCGATCTCGCGATTCCAGCAGTTGTTTTGCAATTCGATATTTCTTGAGGAAGGTGGTAGGGGTCTCGTCGCCGATGTACCAGCCGAGAATGCTGTCCACGTCCCGAAAGGCGCCGGTGACCGCGTCCGCCCAGGCCTCCAACTGCCGACGGTTCATGTCTTCCACGGCGATATCGCCTTTAGGGCCGCCGGTAAAGCTCTGCATATTGACAACAAACTTCATTCCGTAATCAGCGAGTATATCCAGGTTTTTCCGCTGATTCTCCAGCCAGACGTCGGAGACGATCATGTTTTCCTTCACCGACCGGGACGGATCGTAGCGGGCTTGGCGATTCTCCGGAACTCCGTTGCGCATTATGTCGCCGAACCGCCTCCCGACGGGCATGTAGAAGTTGACCCAGTGACGGGCCACGCGATCGAGGGTCAATTCCAGTCCGCCTCCCCACCGGGAGCTGCCCACGCCATAGAAACCGAAGCCGAAGAAATTCTCAGCATTCGGGCACGGCTGCATCTTGAACTTCCCCAGCGGCTCGGCGTAAAGCTCGATAGGCTTCCACTCTTTTTCGGTCATCTCCCTCAGTGTGATCCGCTCGATCTCAAGACTCACCGACTGGGGCCCCGGCGCGGCGGAGAATAGAAAGATAGCCAGCCGCCTGATGTATTGCATCCCCTCCTTCCCCGATATGCGGGCATCGCTATAGAGGTTGAGCTTGAGATCGAACCATTCGCCGACTTTCAGCCCGTTAGGTATGCGGCAGCCCGTCGAGAGAACGCGACCATCGCGGGTCAGATAATCTATGACAAGGGTCGCACCGGCATCCTTCAGACAGCGCATCCGGACTTCCAGCACCGGAGCCTTGGCGACGGCAAATCCCTTCCCACCGTTATGGAAATTATACGAGGCGCTGGCGTAGCCACGATTCTTGAGCGGGTCGGGGAAGGTGGAACTGAACACCAGCTTACCGTTGACTGTCCGTAGCGTGCGCTTGCCTTTGAACTTGCCGGAAGGGCTGTAGTAACCGGTGCTCCATTCCGACATATCCGGGTCGGTGAAATCCGCCCGCCAGATGACCTTGCCGGTGTGCCCGGGTTCACTCGTCGGGGCGGCTGATTGGGCCGGAGAGGACTGAAATACCACCGCCAAAGACAGCAACGCCGCACAATACCAGACGCCAGGGACAGGCAATCTCTTCAGCATGAGTGAGCTCCTTTCGAGGGCCAAGTAATAACAAGGTATAAGGTACTAGAGGTTATCCAGTGCATTCCACAGTTCTTCACGCCAGACAAAGCGGCCCCCGACACTAAGTTCGTTGACGACTTTCCCGACCTCATGCCATTCAGCATGTCCGTCGATAAAGCCGAAGTTGAAACCGGAGGTATCGAAAGGGTTCTTACCGGGGTGGGCCACCCCCGTCCAATCCATCCAGGCAAACCCATCGTGTACTAGAATATTCATGCCTTGGTTTTCGGCATCGTTGAGTGTATAGCCCTTGTACGGACCGCCTGAGTTTTCCTGGTAGCCTTGCCGAATATGCCAGCGGATGGAATAGCTGCACTTCAGTGCATAACCCGCCGCGTCGCCCCCACCGGGCCGGTCGTTCCACCAGTCCCAGTACTCGATCCCGTAGTAGCGATCAGGGAGGGTTTCGTTGACCATATCGCTAAAGGGGTCCCCTCCGGCACTTGGGCAGTACAGCAGGCGATGGTCGCCAACATAGCTCCCGGCATAAAGCAGTCCCAGGTTACCCCATTGCCCGGACTTTCTCAACTCGTTGGACAGCATGCCGCCGGTCCCATCGGGTATCCAGAGCGGGTCAATCGGGAAGTAGCCCCCGTTATCCCCCGCGTACATTATTGTCGCCAGGGTAATGCTGCGGACATTACTCACGCATACCACCTGCCGGGCAAGTTCCTTCGCCTCCTGCAAGGAAGGCAACAGGATTGCCACCAGCAGGGCGATGATAGCAACTACGACTAAAAGTTCAATTAATGTAAAACCATCCAAGGGATAGCGTTCACGTTCACATAGGGTTTTACTAACGTTTCGCATTTGTGGCTTCTGAAATGTTTCCGGGGATTCACTCTCTCCGGCCGTACCCCACATACATAAAGGCTCACGAACCGGCTACACCATCTCCGTAAGCTGATGGCCCAGCCAGAGATCGCAAGTTTCAACCGTCAAGCGAGGGCCAAAAGGCCCTCGCCTTTGTGTCAATCACCTATGCTGCTGCTAAGCGGCCCGTCGGCGCCGGCCCAGCAGGGCCAATATGCCGCCAATACTCAGCAGTGCCAGCGTCACCGGCTCAGGGACGATACTGACGTTGTCCAGGTAATATCCTGTCACCGCGTACGGGTCACCCTCATATCCAAGGGTTCGAACGTATTTGTAGTCAGTAGGGTTGCCGCCCCACGACGCTGCCAGGCCTGTCACGTTTACGATTGCCGATCCGCCTTCCGGCGTGACCGTCAGATCCCACGTCTGGGTGCCGAGATGCAACACCATGGCAACATTGTACCATGTATTGGTGCTGACCGACGCAAGCCAGGATACCCCTCCTCCAGTGTTTCGCTTGCCCACACGGAAGCCGTTCGTGCCATCATCATACCAGATCACTTCAGAAGCTATCGCATCATCGCTACCAAGAACGGACAGTGATACGTTGGGGCTTCGTGCGCCACCTTGAGGGATATTATTAATATCATATGAAACGGTGGCGTCGCTCACGATGGCTGCATCCGAGTGAGCCTGCAACCTTACACTGGCTTTCCAGCCGGCATCCAGGTCATCCACGTTCAGCACCTTTCCGTGGGTGCCGCCCACATCGATCACGTCGGTTGTGTGCCCGGTGCTCTTCTGCTCGATGTACCAGTAGCCGGAAGGTGCCGCCACGGTATCGCCCTGACTGCCAAGGCTGCCAAGACTTCTGGTTTCGAACGTGTCGATGAAATCCGCACTCGCCGGCAGCGCCGCCAAGCTCAACATCGCAACGGTGGCCATGATTCCTATCGTTACATTTCTCATAACTTTCTCCTTTTCTCTTGAAAAAAACTCCAAAAACTTCTTGAAACCCTGTCCGTATCCTGTGGCGTTTCCTCCTTTCTGACTAAGAATCCACAGGCTCCAAATCTTGTACTACCAGCTTCTCTATCATATCGTCCCGCCCTCTCTACGCCGGGGCGGGGCTACGGACTTTCGGATTACCAACTTTGCCGGAACCGAGGTCGCTGCCATGGGAATATCGGGGTTCTCCATCATCTCCAGCAGCCGGCAGAGGGCCAGCCTGCCTATATCTTTCTGAACCACCTTGACGCACGTAAGCGGCGGGCTCGTATGCCGGAAAAAAGGCATGTCGTCGTAGCAGATCAGGCTCATCTCATCTGGAACCTTGATTTGCCGTGCTTTCAACTGGTTCAGCACAGCCCCCGCCACATGGTACGTACCACAGAGGATGGCTGTGGCCGGATGCGAACTGGAGAGCGTTTCGCCGAGATACCCATCGAAGGCCACGTTCGGCCCCCCGTCCCAAATCAGTGCCGAATCCACCTCCAGCGAGGCCTCCAACATCGCACGACAGTAGCCGGCCAAGCGAAGGCGGTAGAACTCATGCTCGGAACAGCCGCCGGCGAAGGCGATTCTCCTATGCCCCTTCTCTATCAGGTAACGCGTCGCCAGGTAGCTGCCGTGCTCGTCCTCGCCGTGGACGCAGGAAAAACCATGCACGGGCAGAACATGGCTACCCAGAAAGACCACCGGAAGCTTGCTTTCACGGAGAAAATCAATCACCACCGGCTTGAAGGCGGTGGCCAGCAGAAACCCGGTTACTCGACCGCCATCACTCTTTCGCCCCAGGTATTCGATCTGTCGATCGGTAGATTCCAGACCCGTGGCCAGCGTCAGTTCGACCCCCTGCCGCCAAGCCTCCTGCTGAATCCCGTCGATAAACTCCCCGTAGAACGGTGTCGGATGAATGCCGCCGGCGCCGAGGGCACCGGATAGCATAAAAGCGA
>JAACET010000168.1 GCA_011682385.1 Actinomycetota bacterium
CATGGTTCGGCTCAACCCGCGAGAACCAGCCGTGTGTCTTTGCCGGATTTGGACGTACCTGGTTGGCTCCAGCAGGATGCCCCTGCCGCGTCTACCAGGTTTTCCGACCGAGGCGCTACCCTCTTTGATAGTCGGTCGAGTTCAGCCCAACAGTTACAACCCTACTCCTCTGATCGTTTACAGTCTTTGTTCGAGTCTTTTGTTTCCGGTTATATCAATCGGTCTTTGGCCCAACGGCTTTTGGACGGCCTACCTGACGATGTGGAGCTCAGTTCTACTTCCTCGAAGAATCCTTTGCTCAGCCGTATCCAGCAGATGATTCCTACCGCCGGACCAATTCAGCCCAGCCTGGACGCTAAGCCTCGGATTGTAAGTTTCATTGGTCCTACCGGCGTGGGCAAGACTACCACTATTGCCAAGTTGGCCGCACAGTACAAGCTTCAGCGCAATACTTCCGTAGCCCTGTTGACCATTGACACCTACCGTATTGCCGCTGTTGATCAGTTGCGTACCTATGCTGATATTATCGACGTACCATTTTGTGCCGTTCTTACCCCGGCTGAGCTTGCTGAGCAGTTATCCCGTTTGTCGGATCACTCGCTCATTTTTATTGATACTACCGGCCGCAGTCCCAACGATCATCTTCGTTTAGCGGAGCTGCGTTCTTTTCATCAGGTGCTTGGCCCCCATCAGACCCATTTGGTGGCCTCGGCCACAGCCGCTCATTCGCAGATTTCCAGCGCCATCGAGAAGTTCGGTCCTTTGGGTATTGACCAGTTATTGCTGACCAAGCTGGATGAGACTGTCTGCCTTTCTCCGATCCTTAATATATTTGCCGATCGGTTGGCCGATTCGCCTATTCCCATTTCGTATGTCACTGCCGGCCAGGATGTCCCCGACGATATTGACGTAGCTTCTTCGCGGGATTTGGCTGTTCGCATTCTCCAGGAGCACTGTGATTAACGGTTACTTGCACAATTTCGACCAGGCTTACCAGTTGCGTCAACTGGCCAAGGCTTCTACTGCCCGAGCCCGGGTGATCAGTCTGGTTTCCGGCAAAGGTGGCGTCGGCAAGTCCAATATTGCCGCCAATCTTGCCCTTTGCCTGGCCAAGGCCGGCCGCAGTGTGGTTTTGATTGATGCCGACTTGGCCCTGGCCAACTTGGACATACTTTTTGACATTCCGCCGGGACTTAATCTGTCTCATCTCCTAAAGCCGCCCCACAATCCAGCCGATGTGATTACTGATATTACGCCTGGATTGCGCTTAGTTCCTGGTGCTTCAGGACTTGCGTCTTTAGCCGATCTGTCTGATTTCCAGAGAGCCCACCTGATTAATCTTTTTGAGCAGCTTGAGGGCTCTGCCGATTTTTTGATTATTGACGCCAGTGCCGGCCTTTCAGCCAATGTTTTGTCTTTTGCCGCCGCTGCCGATGATGTTTTGGTGGTTACAACTCCGGAGCCGCCGGCGATCACTGACGCTTACGCCGTTATCAAGGTGCTGCTGACCGAGCGGCAGGTATCCAACATCTTGTTGGTTGTCAACATGGCCAAGAATATTTCACAGGTCCGCAGCGTTCACAGCCGTATTGCCAATGCAGCACGGAGGTTTCTCGGTTTTGATTTATCTCTGGCTGGTTCTGTGCTTTCCGATCGCCATGTTCGCTTGGCCGTCAGTTCTCGTCGTCCGTTTGTGAGGAGTTTTCCACGTTGCCGTGCTGCTCGGGGTGTGCAGCGCTTGGCCAAGCACCTGCTCCGTTTGGATCGCCTTGTTTGTCCCGAGCCTCGTCGCGGGGCCTGTGGCGGACCAGCCGGCGAGGGACACCCCGATTATGCCGGATCTACGTTTCTTGCTCGGGCCGTCAACTACTTTTAGTAGTTGTGGCGGGTTTGTACCGAGCAATGTTTTATGGGCTTGATTAGACACAGGAGGTTGCCAAATGCCCACCGCTCAGAAGACTACTACTGACCTGACAACCGTTTGGCTGGAGTACCGTCGAACTCACACTGAGGAGCTTCGCAATGTACTGTTGACCAATTACTTGCCTGCGGTCAGGTATGCCGCCGAGCGTTTAGCTGCCAAGTTGCCTGATGAGGTCGAGCTTGACGATCTGATCAGTGCCGGCACTTTTGGCCTTTTAGATGCCATTGAGGCCTTTGATCTGGATCGGGGCATAAAGTTCGAGACTTACTGTGCCCCTCGCATTCGCGGGGCCATTCTTGACGAGTTGCGTCACATGGACTGGGTACCGCGTTTGGTTCGCTCTCGGGCCCACAAGTTGCAGTCTACCACTCAGGCCTTGGAGGCCGAGTTTGGCCGTACTCCCGACCGGACCGAGATTGCCCAACGGCTGGGTGTTTCTATGAAGGAGTTCCGCAAGATTGTGCGAGACGCCCATGCCGTTTCGCAGGTTTCTTTCAATCGCAAGCGATTTGACAGTGATGGTTCTCGCACGGTTGAGGAGTTGAATCTGCTCAGTGATCCCAAGAGTAGCGACCCGGTCAGCCTGGCTCATAGACGTGATATCAAGTCGTTGATCACCAAGGGCTTCTCTCGTGCCGAGCAATTGATTATTACTTTGTATTATTATGAAGAAATGACCATGAAGGAGATCGGGGCCACCTTGGATTTATCCGAGTCTCGGGTCTCTCAGATACATTCCTCGATCTTGACTCGCCTGCAGGACCAGTTAGCTGGTCGCAAGAAAGAGTTCCACTTGTAGCTGTTTTGCCATATCGGACTTTATTCTTCTAATAAGTCTGTTTTTTGTACCTGTTATTACCTTCACCAGCTAATCTGGTCGGTTCATCCTGTCGATTACATTTAAAGCCGGATTATTGGATTATCACACGGTATTTGGGGGGGTGTCCGCATGTCCAAGGCCCTAATTCGTTTCTGTGCACCGATTTGCGGAATACTCCTTGACAGCCCATGAACACCAGTTTAGCATTGAAAACCGGGTTTGACATTCGTTCGACTACCACCAAGAGCAATCAGCCCCTTGCTGATGGGCGTACGAGCCATTTGAGTGCCCCAAGCGTTCCTTGGCTGGCCGAGGAGCCAGGCATGAAGATTCTAATGTTGGGCTGGGAGTTTCCCCCTTTCATATCGGGCGGGTTGGGTACAGCCTGTTATGGCTTGACCAGTGGTATGAGTCAGATTGGTGCGGAGGTCTTGTTTGTTCTGCCTCGCCCGGTCGCTGATCAGTGTGATTCCCATGTCAAGATAGTTAGCCCTGCCGATGTCAAGGTAACTGGTGGGGCTGTTGATGGCTCTGCCTGCGGAGTTGAGCAACTACCCAACGTTTCCATCCGGACCGTCGACGCTGCCTTACAGCCTTATTCCACCCAGACCGAGTATGTCCGCCAGTTAGCTGATCTAGCTGTGCTCCAGGAGGTCTTTTCCCCTGCCCAGAGTCCAGCCGCCACTACTACTGCTGCTGCT
>JAACET010000169.1 GCA_011682385.1 Actinomycetota bacterium
GCCATCTATTTCAAAAAAAGAAGGCGCCTGTTTAATCAATTACAAGCAAAAGCCAATAACCACGAAGGACAGAAAGAAGACAATATCTGTTTTTTCTCATCTCGACTTCGTGTCTTCGGGGTAAAATCTTCAGACGGAAAATTCCTTTCCCGTCAGTCGGCGGAAGGCGTCGAGGTACTTTTCGCGGGTGGCGCTAACAATGTCGTCGGGTAACTCAGGAGCGGGCGGGGTCTTGTCCCAGTCGCAGGTCTCCAGATAGTTACGCACAAATTGCTTGTCAAAGGAATCCTGGTCGCGGCCGGGCTGATACTTATCAGCGGGCCAAAAACGCGAAGAATCGGGTGTGAGAATCTCGTCAACTAAAATTAGCTCATCCTTGAGCTGACCCCACTCGAACTTGGTGTCGGAGATAATTACGCCGTGAGAAGCAGCATAGTCGGCGGCGGTCAGGTAAATATCAATAGACTTTTCCCGCAGAGAATTGGCTACGTCTTGGCCGGCTGTCTTGACGGCTTCTTCGAAGGGGATATTCTCGTCGTGGCCGCTGGTAGCCTTGGTGGCGGGGGTGAAAATGGGTTCGGGGAGTTTTTCGCACTGCTTTAGCCCAGCCGGTAATTCGATGCCGCAGATTTTTCCGGTGGCTTGATAGTCCTTCCAGCCCGAGCCGGCCAGATAGCCGCGGACGACACACTCTACAGGCAAAACATCGGCCTTTTTGACCAGCATACTTCGGCCGGCAAAGACCTCAGATTGAGCTTGGAAGGGGGCTGGAAAATCGGCGATATCAGCACTTATCAGGTGGTGCTTGACCTTTGAGCCAAGAAAATCGAACCAGAATAGCGACATCTGCGTAAGAATCTTGCCCTTGTCCGGTATGCCGTTGGGCATGATTACGTCAAAGGCGCTGATACGGTCGGTGGCCACAATCAGCAACTCAGAGCCTAAGTCATAGATATCCCGGACTTTGCCGTGGGTGGCGGGGAAATCGGCTATTTCGGTTCTTAGCAAAGCATTAATAGTCATTGTCTTTCTCCAAGGGCCAAAATAAGCTCCAAAACGGGCCCAATTGTACTAGGCCAAGGAGATTGCAACAAGCGTTGTTGAAGGAAGATTTGCCCGATGGTAAGATAGGGTGGTTTTTTTGGGGAACCGCCGAAGAATTGGGGAGTCTAATCTAGTGACGGTAGATAAAGCTGTGGCAAGTTCCGCCGTGTCCTTGGCTAATGGCCGAGCCTGGGGCCGGGCTGTCGACGGGGACTGGTCCATCATACAGCAGTGCCGTCATGGTGATGTGAGAGCATTTGCGGTTCTGGTGGAGAAATATCAAGACAGGCTGTTCAATACGACATATCGGCTCTGCGGGAATTATCAGGATGCCCGCGAACTGACGCAGGAAGCTTTTCTGCGGGCCTTGAAGGGAATAAACGGATTTCGCTCAGAAGCCAAGTTCTACACCTGGCTGTTTCGTATAGCCCTGAACCTGGTGCGTTCACATCAACGCCGAGCCGGCAGAAAGCACTTCAGCTCACTGGACGAGCCCGACGGAAAATTAGAAATCGCCTCCCAGGCCGCTGCCCTGCTCGACGGAGATTGCGCGGACCCCGCCCAGCGGGCCATCCAGGCTGAACGCAATCATAAGGTGCTGGCTGCTCTGGGCCGACTGGCTGAGCAATATAGGACGGTCATTGTGTTGCGGGACATCGAAGGACTGAATTACGAGCAGATCGCTCAGACCCTGAGCCTGCCGGTAGGAACGGTGAAGAGCCGAGTGCATCGGGGAAGATTGGCCCTGAAGGAGTATTTGGCCGATTTGATGAAATAGAAAGGCTTTGGCCTTGGTGATAACATGAAGATTGATACCGAAATTCTTTGCAGCTTTATCGACGGCGAACTTGACGCAGCGACGGCCACGGCTGTTCGGACTGCGCTGGATACGGACGAAAATCTGCGCCAAGAATACGAAGACCTGCGAAAAACAGCTGCGCTGGTGCGCAGCTTGCCAAAGGTCTCGGCTCCGCCGGAATTGCTTCAGGGTATCACAGCCAACGCAGAGCGCGAGCAGCTTCTGGGAAGGACGACCCCGGCCTCAACCGGGCGAAGTGGACTGTACTGGGGATTGAGCGTTGCGGCCAGCCTCCTGATAGGCGCAGCCGTGGGTGTGCTCGGCTACCACGGTCTGCGAAGTGAGTCCAAAATCGGTGGCGGGCCAACTCCGCTGGTCATGAATGAATCGGGCAATACCTCGGCCCGGGACGAACGGAGTACAGCCAAGGCAGGCGGGGACGAGATCGCGAGTTTGAACAAAACCAGTCGCGGTGTAACTATCGCCCAAGGCAAGGGCGATATGCGAATTCCCCGAAGCGGCCCTCAGCCTGGTTTATCTTCCAGTTCCGTCCGCACGGCCGGCGAGGATGAAAATAGACTCAGGGGACAACTGGCTGGCACTGGCATGGCAGATAGAGTTGCCTCCGTAGAAGAACTCCAGCAACAACCAGGGCCAACGGAAAGCTTTCAGGACAACAGAAGCCTAGAGACCAAGGGGCCATTGCCTGGTGATAATACCCAAGTGCATTACCGCGCAAAAGTGGCCCGACAAATACCGCTTGAAAGTCAGGTTAGAGCCAATAACTTTATCAACCGGGACATGGCTGTGAATCTGGAGTTTGCGGCTGAGCCGATCAAGGTGAAGGTGGTTTCCCAGGATTCGACCAAGACTCTACAGTACATCCAGAAATGGGCGTCTAATAACTTACTGGTAAATTTAACCTATGCTCCGGCAAAGATGAACTTTCCAGTTTATACTCAGGTGATTTATCAAGGTTTGCCAAACGATAACGCAGTGCTGGTGCGGACCACCCGTAGCCAGGCCCGGCAAATTATTGCCGAACTGCAACAGCAAAAACCGCTCGTTGTATCCGTCTCCGTCAAAGATGAGAAGAACTCTCTAGGCTTTGATGCCCGGCACCGAGCAGAGGCAGACAAGGCGGAAACACCTGTCCCGGACAAGCAACCGGTAACCGAAGCACTTCAGACAAAGCGTGCTCCGGAAGCAGAGAAAAAGGATGTAGCTGCCGATGTGGATAGTTCGACCGGATTCAGTGGCCGACAGCTCGACCGCCTGAGATATCCGACAGCCAAGCCCAGACCAGATTATTTGCTGCAAATAACCAACCAAGCACAGGTCCAATCACTCGATGAGTTGGTTACGTTGGTGATTTTGGTGGAAGATGCCAAGCCCGCCGAACAGAATCAAACCCAGACTGGCCGTGCCGTTCCTGAATCAACTGAGTCTAAGTAGCACAATAGCTCGGCTAATCGTCCGCCGGGAGATTTGTTCCCCTATACATCCGCCGTTCAAAAATCTTCATAAATGAAGTCCAGTTGCCGTCGGTCGGCATGAGGCCAGCCAAGGCTCG
>JAACET010000071.1 GCA_011682385.1 Actinomycetota bacterium
GTCTTTCGATGCCGTCTGGTCATTAGTAACGGCAGTAGTCCCAGGGCCAATACCAGCATCGTCACGGGTTCCGGCGTAATCACGAAGGCCAGGTCGAGCGAGTTGCCAGCCAGGGGGTCGATAAGCTCCTGCCAACCGCCCCAGTAGTACGCGGCATCGTCTTGGAAGTGGTTTCCCGTGTACGGCTCAGGATAAGCGTTCAAATCTGCCGTCTTCCACCCCAGTTCCTGGTTTTCATAGTCGATCACGGACGCGTGTATATCCAGCCAGTAGATCGTGTCCTTTTCCTGCTGAAACGGTTCCGGGATATCTGTGAAGTTGATTTGGTAGTACGCCTGGTGGTCATAGGGCACCACGGTCTGGTTGTCGCTTGGCTGCGGATCGAACCATCCCTGGTCTCCGCTTCCCGCCAGCCTCATCGCGAAATCCGGCAAGGGGCCCATGGTTCCTTGGGGGTCTTCTGTGGTAGAGAAATACTGCTCCCATATCGGAACCTGCCCAGCCGGATGGCTATACGAAAGCGGATTCTCAGTGCTCGGTCCAGCCGGCATGTCGGACCATATCCGCACACGTATCCAGTTGAACTGATTTGGATCTGCATTACCGACGTCGCCCTTCCAGGAGGCCCAGAAATGGATGTCGTCCACTGGACCGCTCTGACTGCACTGCCAGTCGTCGAACATGCTGTCCACGCTGATATTGACATCCCAGCCGTTCGGGTCCGGCAGTTGCGGGAAGTGCATTTTGTGTCCGTCTTGCGGTACCCAATCCGCCCGAGCGATTCCGGGTGCCAGCATGACCGACCAGATTACCACGATTGCCAATACTGTTTTTCTCTCGATTTTCATTGTTCTACTCCTCTCAGATATTCTTGCTATTTCTGCCTTTTGAATTCAGCCAACTACACTTTGCTATTGGTACAGCCACATGTCTTGTCTTTCATCCATAGGCGACTCCTTGTGATATCAAGGTCCCTGACAAGCCAATAAGAGTTATTGGAATAGGATGGGGACCTTTTCTCTATAAGGTAAAACGAGGCCCGCGCTGTCCGTGTGACGCGATATCCGAAAAATTTTTTCTGATTTCGATGCCCTCGATCAGCCACGCGAGCTCTGTGGCTATAACTGTATTATCTATAATATGTTACGATGCCCCTGGGCTTCTTCGCTTCCAATGCCCCCGGCCTACGTACCGGGGGTCTTCTTTATGATTTCCACAAAATCTTTATGCACCCCTTTCCGAAGGCGCTGCGCGTTGCTATTTGCTTCTTGATATCTTATACATTTCATATTGATTCGACCTACCGATAGACGCCATGGAAGAGGTTTTGGAATGCTTGGTTGGCTGTACTGTTCACTTGAGCGCTGGAGCCGCTCCGATTCTTCTCGTCTGGACAATCGGTTTGAGTTTATTCCCCGCTGGTATATTCGCCGGCTCAGCCGGGCCAAGCTCGTTCGGACCCTCCGCTATGTTTACCGTAACTCTCCTTTTCAGCGAAGCATTTGGCGTAAGGCCGGCCTGGGCCTTTGCGATTTACGTTCTCCTGAGGTACTCCAGCGCATTCCTTTTACTACTTCCGACTCACTTGCCGAGTCCCCCCAGTCCTACTGTTGTGTTCCGGAGGATCAGCTCATTCACATTGTCAGCAGTTCCGGCACCAAGAACCGCCGCAAGAAGATATACCTTACCGCTGATGATTTCGACCATCAGACCCGGATGATCGGCACCAATTTGCGTCGCTTTCCCGGAGTTAGTTGTGTAGCGGCGATGTTTCTCGTCCATGATCCCACTTGGTCCAATGGTGCCGTGGTCAGGCACGCCATCGCCCAGGCCGGCATGTTGGGTTTTCTTTCCGGCGAGCACTTATCTGCGTCTCAGCAGATAGACCTGATCAAGTGTTACGGCATCAATTGCATAGTCAGTACCCCTTCTTATATTTCTCGTCTGACCGTTGAAGCCCGGCAGGACCTTCGATCCCTGGGCATCCGTTACATTCAGCTTGGCGGCCAGTCCTGGAGCGAGACTCTGCGCACCAGGCTCCAGCAGGCCTGGGGCGCCAAGCTCATTGACACCTACGGCTGCGCCGAGGCTATCTTTGGTATGGCCTCCGAGTGTGTTTGTCAGGATGGTCTGCACCTGGCTGAGTCTGATTTTTGGATTGAGATTATCGACCCGGCCACCGGCAAGGTCCTGCCCGACGGCCAAGAGGGCGAGTTGGTTTTTACTACGCTTAGCCGGCGGGGTATGCCTTTGGTCCGCTACAGGACCGGGGATTTATCTCATTTGATTCGGCCTGTTTCGCGTTGTCCGTGCGGTCTGCCTGTGCGGAAGATGGCCCGTGTCCGCGGTCGGATAGATGACGTGCTGATTATTGGTGCCGGATGCAATCTTTACCCTGACGAGATTGATAACGCACTGCTTTCGATATCCGGCCTCACCGACTATCAACTTACTTTGGAAAGGGACGGTTTCCGGGACGTACTGCACCTTAGTGTCGAATCCGACTCCCCGCCTGACGATTTGAGAACGGTTCTGTCTAATGCCCTTTTGTCTGTACCCAGCATTGGGGTTTCGCACGATGTGACTCGGGTGCTCACTTTTGGCCGCCTGGAGTCAGTGCCGCTGGGCAGTCTATCTGCCGGACGGCCCAAGACTGTCCGTATTATTGACCGCCGGGTTTCTTAGACTCGAAGATGGCCTTGCCCATAGACCACGTATTTATAGGTTGTCAGATCGGCTGCTCCCATTGGTCCGCGGGCGTGGAGCTTGTCGGTACTTATGCCGACTTCCGCTCCCAGACCATAGACCCCACCGTCGCTCAGGCGTGTCGAGGCGTTGACTATTACTGATGCCGAATCTACTTTGGCCACGAATTCCTCAGCCGCCCCGATATTTTCGGTCACGATAGAGTCGGTATGTCCCGACCCGTAGCGGTTGATATGTTCTATAGCTTCGGCCTGAGTGCCCACGATTTTGACGTTCAGAATCAGCATCAGGTATTCGCTGGACCAATCTTCTTCGCTGGCTGCCTTTATTATTCGGCACAGTTCGCGGCTGCGTTCACAGCCGCGCAGCTCTACGCCCGCCCCAGCCAATTCATCGCAGACGCTGGGCAGAAACTCTTCTGCTATATCCGCATGTACCAGGAGCGTTTCCGCAGCGTTGCACACCCCGGGCCGTTGAACCTTTGAGTTCATGGTGATCTGATGGGCCATCTCCAGCTCAGCAGCCGCATCCACATATACGTGGCAGACTCCCTTGTAGTGTTTTATTACTGGTATCCGCGAGTTTTCCACTACTGCCCGGATGAGTGATTCACCGCCTCGGGGTATTACCACATCGATCAGGCTATCCAGTTTGAGTAGTTCATTTACCAGTTCGTGTTCAGTTTTATCGACGAAGCTCACCGCATCCTGTGGTATCCCCGTTTCTGCCAGTCCAGTCCGGATAGCTGATACAATTGCTTCATTGGAGTGTATCGCTTCTTTGCCACCCCGCAGGATCACCGCATTGCCGGCCTTCAGGGCTAGCGCCGCCGCATCGGAAGTTACGTTAGGCCGCGATTCATAGATTACCGCCACCACGCCTAAGGGCACACGGAGTTTATGTATAACCAGACCGTTTGGCCTGGTCCATCCTTCGATGACCTGCCCCACCGGATCGGCTGCTTGGGCGATTTCTTCCACGCTGTCAGCCATTTTGCCGATACGTTCTTCATCCAGCCCCAGCCGATCCAGCATAGCCTCGCTTAGCCCAGCCTTGCGTCCTTGGTCCAGGTCCTTTTTGTTCGCTTGGATTATCGCGTCCGCTTGCTCCCGCAGGTTGAATGCTATGGTTGTCAGGGCCTTGCTGCGTTGTTCCCCCCGGCTGACGGCCAACAGCTTCCCCGCCCGCTTAGCCCCCTGCGCCAAATCGCATACGTAGTTTTTGTTTGCGTCTGTATCTTTTGCACTCATTTCTATTCTTTCTGCTTCTTCTAATGCTCTCGGCCTACGTGCCGGGGGTCTTGATCTGTCATTCCGCACTTGATACCCGTCCTGAGTGAAACTGAAGGGCCGAAATCCAGGTCTTTCTTCTTTGTCTTTCTTCTTTTCAAATCTCAAATCTCTTTTCTTTTTCTCTGTGTCTGTCTTTTCCTTCGTGTCTTCGTGGTCAGTTCTTCGCTTTCTTCAGCGAAATCTGCGAAATCAGCGTCCAAAGTTCTTTCTGTATTTCTTACAATCTGTGTTCATCTGTGCAATCTGTGGCTAATTTCCTTTGTTCTTTACTTCGTGATCTTCGTGTCCTTCGTGGTGAACTCTTTCTGTTCCTGTTTTGTACCTTTCTTTCACTCATTTCTCACCTAGTTTTTTCAGCCGAACTTTTACCGTTTTTTCGGGGTCGACCAGTTTCACCTGATGAATATCTTCGCCGAACCAGAATTGCACCGGCACCGTGTAATACGTTTCGGTTGGTTCTGCGTGTGTACTGCCCAGGACGATAAAGGCCATGATTTTTTCTTTTCCCGCCGCCTTGAGTTTATTCAGTTCCACTCGCGGACCGATCAGTTCTACTTCTACCATTTTGTCAGCTTTTTCTTCCCATTCTACTATATGGGAGCCGATCATATCCGGCGGCAGACAGACGCGTATCTGTAATGGTCCCAGTTTTTCTTTATCCTGTTCGATCGGCTGCAGGATTACTTTGACCGTCGAGCGTTCCGGTCTGACTGTGTGGTTACCCAGTTTGGTGGACACCGTTGCGGACACTTCCAGATTTGGGCTGATTTTATCCGGAACATGCGTCAGTTTCACCAGCAACGGCTGGGGATTGACTTGAAGGTCGTCCTTTATGCTCGCCGGCACTTGTACGACTATCTGCGGCGGATCGATGTAGGCCTGAAAGTTTGCCGTTTCGGCAGGTTTTTTGAGTTTTAGTTTCACCTTTTCCACGCGTACCCACGTATCCAGTACCACTTTGATCTCTGTCGGCTCAGCCGAAACAACGCTTACGCCGCGATCGCGCAGTTTATCGTTTGCGTTGAGTGCATCAGCCACGATGATTGTCTGGTTGCCTGGCAAATAGACCCGTTCGGACAGATACACGAACAACTCCAGTTCTCCCGACAGCAGATCGCTTTGCAGCTCGCGCAGACGGCTGCGGGTAGCCTTGAAGGTTATTTCAGCCGTTACTTTTCTGCCCCCTGCTGTTGTTTCGGGAGCTTCTTTGCCGCTGCCGTCCTCCAGAGACATTATGATCAAGGGTGATTCTGCCGCCGTGGCCACCGTAAAGACCACGCGCATATTCTGGCTCAGCAGTTGAGCTTGGTTGGCCCAGATCCACAGTAAGCAGGTAAGCACCACCACGGTCAGGAACGTACTGCCCATGCTTAGGAGTTTTTTGGCTCCCTTTTTCGGCGGTGCCGGTTCCAGCGGCTTAGTTTGGATATGGACCTGATCCTCAGGCTGTATTGGCGTAGCTGACATGCCTTTTTCATATCAGATTCCGTGTGCAATTGCCACGCTTATTTACCTACTCTCGCCAACGCGGGAATCCAGTATCTTTGTAATGCCCCCGGCCTACGTGCCGGGGGTCTTTTTTCACCTTTGTGCCTTTGTGCCTTTGCCCCTCTCTCATAGTTCGTGGCCTTGAGCTTTCGTAGCCACTTCGGCCAAGAAGGCTCGTGGTGAATTCTTCCTCTGCCAATATGCAACCAAGAGATTTTCTCCTTTCTTTTCTTCGCAATCTGTGTAATCTGTGAAATCTGCCGTAGGTCTGGCGAAGACGGATGGCCAAATATCTTAGTGTTTTTACTTCGTGCCCTTTCAGCCTTCGTAGCCGCTACTATGGCGAAGTAGGCTCGTGGTGAGGTCTTTGTTTTTTTGTTCTTTTTTCTTCGTGGTGATCAATTGGATTCTACCAAGCTATACACTCAGAAACTTGACAACGGCTTCGTTTTGCTGGCCGAGCACATGCCCGCCGTTGCCTCTGCCGCCTTTAGTTTTCTGCTGCCCACCGGTGCCCGCCTTGATCCGGCCGACGGCCAGGGTTCATCAGCCGTTTTATTGGATTGGCTCTTCCGCGGAGCCGGCTCACGTGATGCCCGCCAGCTCGATGGCTTCCTGGACGGTTTGGGTTTGCACCGCGACAGTTCAGTTTCTACTGAGTACACTTCGCTCGGTGGCGCCTTACTGGGCGACAACCTGCTCGCCGCCCTGGATGCCCATGCCGATATCTTGCGCCGGCCCATGCTACCCGCCGAGCAGTTCGATCTATCTCGTCAACTTTTGCTCCAGCAGTTGGCTTCTCAGGAGGACGAGCCCCGCACCAAGCTTTTGGTTGAGCTTCGCCGACGGCACTTCCCCGAACCCTTAGGCCGTAATCCGCTCGGCAATCCCGATCATCTAGCCCAGCTCTCCGGATCGGCAGTAACGGATTTCTATCGGGAGTCTTATTTACCCGCCGGCACCATTTTAGCCGTTGCCGGCAATTTCGATTGGCCAAAGCTGCGAGACCACGTTAGTTCGCTTTTCGCCGACTGGACCGGCCAACCGGCACCTCCCCCGCCGCTGGGCCGGGCTGGGGCCAAGCTCGACCATATCAACCAGGACACCGCTCAGACCCAGATTGGCATCGCTTATGATTCCGTACCGCTCAGCCACCGCAATTATTATCCCGCTCGATTAGCTGTTGCTGTGCTTTCCGGCGGAATGAGTGGTCGGCTCTTTACAGAGGTCCGCGAGAAGCGGGGTTTGTGTTATCACGTTTCCGCCAGCCACCATGTGCTTAAAGATCGTGGCTCTGTCCTTTGCTATGCCGGCACTTCCACCGACCGCGCCCAGGAGACCCTCGAAGTCACCTTGGCCGAGCTCAAGCGCTTGGCTGAGGGCATTACTGAGGCCGAGTTGGATCGGGCCAAGATCGGCCTGAAGGCTTCTCTTATCATGCAGGGCGAGTCTACTTCGTCTCGTTCGGGTTCCGCCGCCGTTGATTTTTACCATCTTCACCGGGTCCGTTCTTTGGACGAGATTGCCGCTGCCGTTGATGGCGTTTCCGTTTCGGATGTCCTGGAGCATTTGCGAGAGTTTCCGCCGTCTGATTTCACCATTCTCACTTTGGGCAATAAGAAGCTGGAGGTTAAAAACAACCTTGAAATCTGACCGAGCCACTTTGGATAACGGATGTTACCATTCTTACTTTAGGCAATAGAACGCTGGAGGTTAAAAACAACCTTGAAGTTTAATCATACTACTTTGGATAATGGCCTGCGGATTATCGCCGAATCATCTGATACGTCTCGTTCGGTAGCCTTTGGTTTTTTTGTGCGCACGGGGGCCCGCGACGAGTCGCCCGCGGAGTTCGGCCTGAGTCATTTTCTTGAGCACATGATGTTTAAGGGTACTGCCAGTCGCACCGCTCACGATGTCAATCGCGAGTTCGACGAGATGGGAGCCCGTTATAACGCCTTTACTTCACACGAGAACACCGTTTATTACGGCAATGTTTTGCCCGAGTTTTTGCCGCGCGTCGTCGATTTGCTCTCTGACATGCTTCGTCCCTCGTTGCGTCAGGAGGATTTTGACATGGAGAAGAAGGTCATCCTGGAGGAGATGGCCATGTACGAGGACATCCCCCAGCACGACCTGGCCGACAAGGCCCTGAAGACTCACTTCGGCGATCACGGCCTGGGCCAGCCTGTTATTGGCACCAGAGAGAGTATCGCTACCGTCACTTCTGAGCAGATGCATGACTATTTTGATCGCCGTTATGCCGCCGGCAACGTTGTTGCTGTTGCTACCGGAGCCGTCGATTTCGACCAACTCGTTGATCTGGTTTCCGCTCGTGCCGGCCAATGGGTAGCTCGATCCGCCGACCGAGAGCTCACCCCTGCCCAGGCCTCCCTGGCCACTGATACCTTCGTGAAGAATTCGTTAGCTCGTCAGCACTTGGTTCTTATTTCACCTGCTCCGTCCGCCCAGGCCGACGAGCGTTTTGCCGCCTCTATACTCGCCAACGCCGTCGGCGACTCCACCGGCAGCCGATACTTCTGGGCTCTGGTTGAGCCCGCCTTAGCCGATGTAGCTGCCTATGGCTACGAACCCCTGGACGCTGCCGGCATGTTTATGAGTTATTTCTGCTGCGACCCTTCCCAGGCCCCGCGTGTGCTTGAGGTAGCCCGTGCCGAGCTTTCCAAGGTTGTCCGGGACGGCATCACTGCCGAGGAGCTTACTCGTTCTGCCAACAAGACTGCTTCAGCCGTCACGCTTGGCTCTGAGGTCCCTATGGGCCGATTTGTTTCATTGGGTACAAATTGGCTCTATCGTCAGGAGTACCGCAGTTTGGTTGCCGACCTGGAGGCCATTCGTTCTGTTTCGCTTGAGCAGGTCAACGCCTTAGCCCGCGATTTATCTATAGACCGCACTACAACTGTGGCCCTCGGCCCCTTGGAAAAAGTTGTCTGATCTATTTAGCCCTCGGTTTCACCGGGGGTTTCTTCGGAGTAGATTTGATGGGGCAAAATGCTTTGGTAGGACAATCCGGCGGACCCTCGCCCGTGCTTAACGCTTCTTTGCAAGGCGTCCTGCACGCTTGTCGCGACTACCCCAATAGTATCGACAAACTCTACGCCGCTTGGCACGGCGTGGAAGGTATTTTGAACGAACAACTGATTGATATGTCCGCTCAGCCCGCCGAGGAGATTGAGCTTCTCCGCTTCACCCCTTCCGCCGGCGCCATTGGAACCTGCCGGTATAAGCTGCTGCCGGATCAGGGGGAGGATTTTCAGCGCATTATCGACGTCTGCCGAGCCCATGATATCGGCTACTTTTTTTACATCGGCGGCAACGACTCTATGGACACTGCCCATAAGCTCTCGGATCTTGCCCACGAGCAGGGCCTGGACCTGCGAGTCAGCGGCATACCTAAGACCATCGACAATGACGTCGGCGATCAACAGTTTAAGCTCATTGACCACACCCCCGGTTACGGCAGTGCCGCCCGTTATTGGACCAGCATCATTCAGGACGTCAACGAGGAGAACCGGGGCATGAGTCCTTCTGAATGTGTATGTGTTCTGCAGGCCATGGGCCGGACTTCCGGCTTTTTGCCTGCCGCTTCGCGCTTAGCCGACCCGGATCGCGAGATGCCCTTACAAATTTACATGGCCGAGTCCAGCCACACGCTCGAGTCCCTGGCTCATAATGTCAATCTCCAGCTTCAGAAGGACGGCCGATGTATTGTCGTCGTCAGTGAGGGTTTTGATGTCGGCTCACTTGGTGAGGCCCACGACGGATTTGGTCATATTGAGTACGGTGCCAGCCAATTGTGCGCTGCTCAAGTGGTCTCTAATTATCTGAATGAAAATGGCCTCAGCGTGCGTGGCCAATCCAGTTGGCAGATGCCCGGCGTCCTGCAGCGATCCACCGGTATTTATGCTTCGATGGTGGACATTGAGGAGGCCTACCAGGTCGCTCGCCAGGCCGTCCGGATTGGCATTGACCACGGAAGCGGCTGGATGGCTACCATTCTGCGCACGCCCAGCCAAGATTATTGTGCTTATTACGACAAGGTACCCTTGGAGAAGGTGGCTAACTCCGTGCGTCACTTGCCCAAGTCCTGGCTCAGTGCTGACGAGTTGGATGTTACTGACGATTTTATTCGTTATGCTCAGCCGTTGATCGGCGACGATTGGCCCCCTATTCAAATACGGAATGGCCGCCAGCGTTTCGCCCGCCTGGAGCTGAACTTCGCTCAGAAAAAACTCCCGGATTACACCCCCATCCGCTGCCGCTAAACTCATCCATTATATTTAGCCCCCGGTTTCACCGGGGGTTTCTTCTAATGCCCTCGGCCTACGTGCCGAGGGTCTTAAATAGGAACCACCGAAATGGAGGTGCCCTTGGGCACTTGATGCGGAATCGAGGTTTTCTATATTCAGTGAAATCTGCGTAATCAGCGTCTACAAATCTTCTCTTTCTGTTTCTTCGCTTTTTTTACCTTCGTGTCCTTCGTGTCTTCGTGGTGAGTTCTTTTGCCCCTTTTTGATCTTTGATATTAACTACCCATTCGCAGCAGCACCTTGATAACACCTGGCTGGCTTGCGAATTCCATTGCCTCACATATCTGCTCGAAGGCAAAGATTCGGCTAATCATCCCCGAGACATCGACCTGCTCGTTTTTCAACGCCTCGATAGCGTCACTGAACGTCCCGCAGCGTGAGCCGATCAAGGTGACTTCGTTTACTACCAATAGCGAGAGGTCGCATTCAGCCTTTCCTGTATATGTGGATTTCAGGACTACCGTTCCTCTGGGGCGCACCAGTTTGTTTGCCATCCTCAGCCCGGAGGCCGAGCCGGTGCATTCGACTACCAGGTCGTAATCATTGTGAGCCACAACCTTCTGGGCCAGGCTCACTCGAATTCCCTTTTTATCTGCCACCAGCAGTTTTTCCGGATGTTTGCCCACCAGCATCACCGACTTGTTTAGTTTGGCCAGCACCTGGGCCACCAGCAGTCCCAGCCGGCCGTCGCCCAGGACAGCTATTTTCCATCGTTTGTCTATGGGCACCTGCCTGTCAATCTGAAAGGCCGCTGCCAGTGGTTCCACGAAGACAGCTTGTTCATCGCTTATTTTTTCATCTACTACCTGAAGATTAGCTTCCGGCAGCG
>JAACET010000072.1 GCA_011682385.1 Actinomycetota bacterium
CAACGCAATGCGCAACCCTAACATAATACTAATTTGCAAGAAATATGCCCCCTGCACACCTCAGTTAGATGCGATTGCCCTGGGCGAATGCCCCCTTCAGCTTGACCTGACTGCCAGGGCTGATGTACACTTGCCCATAGGTTTGTCTTAGCGAGAGTGGCGGAACGGCAGACGCGCTGGATTTAGGATCCAGTCCCGAAAGGGGTGGGGGTTCGAATCCCCCCTCTCGCATTTGAAAGGAGATTATCTGGTGAACGCAGCCAGGCGACATTCTCATCCGTCGTCTTCTCACAGCCGTGTGTGGACTCTGGCTTGGCCGGTCTCTGTGGCTTTACACCTGCTTGCTTTTATAGTTCTCTATTTCGTGTTTGTACGTGCCGGAGGCTCGCTTGCTCAGGCAACCGTTATCCGCCGGATGCAGTTCATAGAGCCAAGCTCGCCTCTGGAAGATCGTCCGCAGATCCGTGCTCAGTCCGCCCCTGCCTTGAGCAGTTTATTGGAGCTCCCGACAGCAAGGAGCCTTGCGATACCGCCAATAGGCGCTGGGTTGTCCGAAGGTCCCAGTGTGATTGGCCTGGATTCAGGTCGGAATCCAGGTGCTGCCACAGCCATTTTCTCGACTTTGCCGCGACAGCGTCCTCCTGAAGTCAGTTTCTTTGGTTCGGCGGCCACGGGCTATAGGATAGTCTTTGTCGTCGACCGCTCCGGTTCGATGTGGGATCAATTTTCCCTGGTACGCGACGAGTTACTGGCGTCTTTGGCTCGCCTGGAACCCAGCCAGCAGTTCCAGTTAATTTTCTTTTCTTCCGGGCCGCCTATACAGATGAAGCCGAAGGTTTTTCTTGACGCTTCACCAGCCAACAAGCAGGCCGCTTATGATTTTCTTCAGGCGATCGCCGGTCTGGATCCAGCCTCCGGGTCGACTGATCCTACACCTGCCCTGCGTGCCGCTTTGACCATGCCCTCGGGGCTAGCCGATGTGATCTTTCTGTTGAGTGACGGAGATTTTCCCCAAACGGTGCTGGCCATGGTGAATCGGACAAATCCGCAGGCTCGCACGCAGGTTAATACCATCGGTTTTGGTTACAAGGGGGGCTCTGAACTTCTGCGTGCTTTGGCTGGGGCCAATCGGGGTTCTTTTCGTTTTGTGCAAACCTCACGATCGCCCAGCCCGGACAAATCTCCCCTGGACACCTTATTGCCCTGATGGTGCTGATTGCCGGCTGTTACCGGGTGGTCCCAGCCTTTTGCCGCCTCGTTGTGCCAACAGCTCATTGATTCGTTTCTGGGTAGCCGAGAGGGCCATGCCGGATGTGGAGAGGATTTTTTGGGCTATACAGCCCCGCTCAGCCAGCAGACCCAGCAGCAGGTGTTCGGTTCCGACGTAGTTGTGCCCAAGACTGCGGGCCTGCTCAATGGCCTCGGCGATTACGTTCATAAAATGTGGCGTACCCGGCAATCGGCCCACTACCCAGGTTTCTTCCATCTGCTGAGCAGACAGTTTCTCTAGTTCTTCGCGAATCTTGGTCCGCGTAAGGCCGGCCTCTTTTAGCAGCAATGCGCCGGCCCCGGTGCCTTCCTCCAAAATACCCAACAGCACATGTTCACTGCCGACATATTCCAGATTCTGCTCGTGGGCGATTTGTTGTCCCAACCTCATAGCCTTATTGGCCCTGGTCGATAAGTGCTCAAACATAAATCTTCTCCGCAGCAGATGGTGACACCAATTATAACTGCTCTCTTATGTAAGTATACAGCAAACTCAGTAATGCGATCACCACCGAGACAGCCAGAGTGATTTTGATCATCCGGAGCCGGTTAGTCAACTCCCGATTTCGCCACTCCGCCAACCTGCGGTCGATTTCATCTAGTTTGTAATCTATGCGGTCCTCGATCTCCTGCATTTTTTCGCTGATATAGCCGTCGGCAGCTCCCCTCAACCCGCTGCCTAGTCCCTCGATCAATCCTCTCTGCTCGATATGTTCCTGCAGGGTCAGTGTCTCTGATTGATTTGCCGTCCCGTTAATCTGCGGTTCGGCGTCGACCAGAGTGCTCAGCACCGAGCCCACCAACTTGTCGCGTTTCCTCAGAACATATCCCCAGATTCCTTCGCTCCGTCGCAGGCGGGACATAATCTTCCTGGCACTGTCTTTGTTTTTGATTTTCACGTTTCGCAGTATAGCCAGGCACACCAGTCCTTTATGGCTCAATCCTTGATAATGCCCGCGCTTGTGAGCCAGGATGATCTGGGCTACCGCCAATTTGGTTGGTCTGGTGGGCACGGGGTGTTTAGCCCAGGTCATAATATCCATCAAGCCGCCCCAATCCAGGCTCTCGATTTGTTCCCGACGCAACGCCAGACGTTTGGTCAATTCTTCGTCCGACCATTCCTCCCGGATCACCATACCCAAGCGATTGGCCTGGCGAATCAGGTTCGACCTCGCTTCAGTGTCGGCGACTTTGTTTAGGGTTGGTTTGTTACTCATAGGTAATAGTGCATCCGCACAACCAACATCAGGACCCCAGCCAGCAGGACAATCTGGCACAGCTCCCACCAGAAATCTCGCAGCCGTATGCGCAACAGATGTATCACGATATAGTGCTGTTTTATTCTGTTTATCCGGTCGGTAGTATCCAGTCCGCCCAGCCAACGACTTAGGGACTGAATTGCCCTTGTGGCGGTATAGACCGCTCCAGTTACAGCCAGCATCCACCGCCAGAGAAAGAACAAATCAACTCCGTGTTCTGTCAATATCCGTAACACCAGCAACAGCCTTTCCGTAGGCGCATTCTTATAGGCCTTCAAACAGGTCCCGGCCGACGCGCACCATTGTCGCCCCTTCCTCTGCCGCCACCATGTAATCCTGGGTCGTGCCCATAGATAAGTGTTTACAGTCTTTGCCGACGTATCCGCTGGCATGCATCTCTTCGAACAGTTCGCGTAGGCGCACAAAGGCTTTCCGAGAGTCTTCTGGATTCTCTGCCAAGGGTCCCATGGTCATCAGACCCATCAGGCGTATATGTTTGAGCGTGGCAAACTGTTCGGCAAGATGATTTACTGCCGCTGGTATTATCCCGTATTTGCTGGATTCGCCCGAGCAATTCACCTCCATTAATACATCGGCGGATATCCCCCGTTTGCCCGCCTGAATGCTGATCTCTTCAGCCAGTCGCAGGCTGTCCACCGAATGGATCATCCGACTGCAGTTTAGCACCATGCTCACTTTATTGCGCTGCAAGTGTCCTATCATATGCCAACGGACTGCTGAGAATTTCTCTGCGGAATCCCGGTCTGCCAAGCCCGCTTGCTTGGCTCTCAGGTTGAGCTCTTCGAGCATAGTCGTTTTTCTGAGAAGTTCTTGCGGGCGGTTTTCCCCCAGGTCAACCTGTCCGAGTTCCGCCAGAGTGCGGATCACCTCAAGTCCCACGGATTTGGTCACAGCTACTAGTGTTACCTCGGTGGGGTCTCGGTTGACTCGCCCGCAGGCTGTGGCTATTTTTTCCCGTACTCTTGAAAGGTTGTCGGCGAGCTTTTTTTTGAGTTGTTTCATAGACCGTCCATGAGGAAATATGAAGGCATATCGTCTTATCGCCAATCCTGTTGCAAAGACACACCCCTATAATACCAATTTGGTCGCAGCCGTAAAGTACATCTACTTAGAGCCTATCCGAATAACCCGCTCTACTGCGGCCGGCTGAGAAGGTCCAGTCCTGCGTTGTCGACCCAAAACGTCCTCAACGTGGCAGCTCAGCCACGCCTCCGGGCGTTTTGGGCCTGCCGCCTTGGCCTGAACCTTCTCGCAAGCCCTCGTTACGACCAAAGTTATTCGGATAGGCTCTTATAAGAATCAGCCGAGTCGCAATCCCGGGGCCATTGGCTCTTGATCCACTCGGACGGTTCTGGGGTGGCATATTTATTTGTTGGCTGGGCCTGTTTTTCTTTGACACCCCACATATAGGGTGATATCCTCTACTTGACCTCTACAAGTCGGGGGTCGGCGTTCTTTTCGGTGCGGCGTCCTGTTGAAGCGCAGGGCCAAGTCCCGCCCCGAAGGGAAATGTGGCCAGATGGATTAGCTTAGCTGCGTATAGGGTTAGATCAAATGCGTTGTCCCTTCTGTAACGCGGATAAAGACAAGGTTATTGACTCTCGCTCTAGCGAGGCCGGCAAGGTTATCCGACGGCGCCGACAGTGCACTCAATGTAATCGACGGTTTACCACCTACGAACGGGCTGAGGATATTGCCAGGCTCACTGTTATCAAGCGAGACGGCCGGCGAGTGCCCTATGATCGGGAGCGGATTCTCAGTGGCGTCCAGAAGGCCTGCTACAAACGGCCGATAGAGGCAGCTATTCTGGACAAACTCGTTGACGAAGTGGACAAGGAGGTTTTCGAGACTGCTGACCGGGAAATAGCCAGTACTCATATCGGCCAACTTGTGGCTGTGAAACTGCGGAGGATAGACCAGGTTGCCTATGTTCGATTTGCCAGTGTCTATCATAAATTCAACGATGTGGGAGAGTTCGTCGAGGAGGTCCGGAGTATTCAGGACTCAGCGGGCGAGCAGGTTGGTCAGCAGAGGCTCTTTGGCGGCTAGAGGATTTTTTGTCGTAGTAGATTGGGATCGGACTCTGATTGGTCGGCGGAGCCGACCTTTCACTCAGTTGGATCGGCCCGATGCGTTTGTGGGCCGTTCCGGCGTGTGGCAGGAGTTAGGCACAGAACAGCCGTGGCAGGGAGGCCCGTTCCGCGAGATTTTGGGCTATGCTAAGCCCGCGGCAGGCTCTGGCGAATTGGTGCTGTATCGATTCGCATTTGAGATCATGCCCTCAACCAGGCTCAGCGGAGGTTGTTCGGTGCCGACTCCTGCTGTTTTTGGCCTTTAGTGGCCGACCTTAGAGGTGCCTACCCCATTTGCCGAATTCCTCTTGACCGCTATGGGCTCTAGGGTTAGTCTAATTCCTGATTATACTAGATGTTGTAGTCTTTGCTCTTGGTCTACTATCCAGTGCGCCGGGCTAAAGTTTTGGGTTCGGGAGGTCCGATATTGTTAGAAGTCATTTCGAAACCCGCTTTCGTCGCGAGAACGTGAAATTTTGTTGGCTGGCAATGAGCGAAAACGAGGGCATATTTGGAAAATACGTTGAGTTTGAGCGAAGCAGCCAGCTGGCAAAAGAGCCGTTCGCAACAGAAATTGGGGTTTTGAAATGGCTTCTAGGGACGTCAGTCCGTTCTGAGCAGCCATAATCGGAAGCAGAAGATCCTATGTCCACGCGATTTATCTTTGTTGCCATAGCGGCGTCTTGCCTGGCTCTTATCCTGGCTTCATGTAGTGGACCTGCTGCCCCCGCAACAGCGCCGTCGGCGTCGCTGGATTCCAGCCGAGAGGCCGACGCTTCCTTGTTCAAGGACACCATTGGCAGTATCGCTGAGTTGGAGGGTTGGGATCCGATCCCAATTCGTGGTTACGGCGTCGTAATAGGTTTGGCCGATACGGGCTCCAGGGAGTGTCCCAAGCAGATTCTGGAGATCATTCGAGGTGGGTTTCGCGGACGAAGGCGATCTGACGGAAAGCCGATACTGGGCGATGTTTCTCTGCGGAACTTGATCAATAGTTCCGCCACAGCGGTGGTTGCGGTTGAAGGTCTGATACCCGCCGCTGCTGCTGCGGGCGACAGAATTGATCTGGATATCTCAGCCCTGCCCAATACTCAGACAACCTCTCTGGCTGGAGGTGAACTTCTTGTTAGTGAGTTATCAATCGAAGTGATTTCCAGTTCCGGCACTCCAGTCAGGAAGAGGCCCATGGTTCTGGCTGGATACCCTGAACCTGCGCCTGTATTTATTAATCCTTTTATTGGTGGCGATCCTGTGGATCGACCGGTTTGGCTGCGGTCTGGCCGGATTATTGGTGGTGGAACGGTGCTTCACAGCAGATCGTTACGGCTCGTGCTACGGATTCCGGGAGGTTCTTATAGGCTGATCAGACAGATTTCTGAGCGATTGAACTTTCGTTTTCCGACGCTTCCTGGCCAGCCGCCCACGGCTGAAGGTGAGTCCAGGACTACCATCAAGCTCATGACTCCGCGTGAGTATCATGGTCGGGCTAGACATTTCTTGATGTTGGTACTGCAGACCTATTTGTTTAACGACCCGGTTTCCATTGCCGGCTGGAGTGAGCGGCTTATTGATGGACTTTCCAATCCGGACTTTCAGGCCAGCCGAATCACTGCTGCCTTGGAGGCTATTGGCAACTCGAATGTGCCGGCTTTGCGGAAGGCGTACCGGTCCTCTCCCAGCCCTAGGGTCAGATACTACGCTGCCAGCACAGCGGCCTTGCTGGGCGACGACCAAGCCATTCCGACTTTGACTGAAATAGCCGCTGACAATTCCAGTCCCTATCAACTGCTGGCCGTTTCCGCTTTAGGTCAGTTTCCCGATGCTTATCGATCCAACCAGGCTCTTAGGCCTTTGCTGGACACCGAGAACGCTCTGGTTCGCATTCGGGCCTATGAGTATTTGGCCAAGAATGGCGACCCTAGTGTAGTTCCGGTGAGTATGACTGCTCCGGCGGAGTTTTCTCTGGACGTTGTGCGTTCGAAGGCCCAGCCGCTCATTTATGTGCAAACCATGAAGCAGCCCCGTATTGTCTTGTTCGGGGGGCCGTTGAATTGTGAAGGACAGGTATTCTATCTTTCTCGCGACAAGCTGCTGACCATAACTTCTGCTCAACCGAGTTCAACCACAGACGTTCCTCCGGAACTCGGCTCTGCCGAGCCGGCACGTTCTTCCGCGGCTACGGCTGAGAAACTTTCTCTCTTGCGTTGCACGCCCACCACTGGTGAGATCGGATTGGAATTACAGACTTCCCGGGACTTGGTCTCGTTGATTAAGGCCTTGGGATCGGATGTTGAGCCTGACTTCCAAGGTGTCCATCACGGCCTGGGCCTGGATTATTCCCAGACCGTGGCTGCTCTATATGGTTTATGGCGGAGCAAGTCCATTCGCGCGGGATTTGTACTGCAGCAATCTGATATTGCCAGAGCCATAGTCGAGCAGCCCTCTGAACCTGTCAGGGAGCCTCCGGAACCAGCCGTTCCTTAGGAAGGATGTTATTTACCAATGCTGGCCCGGACGCAACGGATATCGCTATGTAGTTGTCTGAACCATCCAGGGAAGGATCTCCTATGAAGCTTCGCAAGTTGGAACTGCATGGATTCAAAAGTTTCGCTGACCGCGTCGATTTTGTTTTCGAAGACGGCGTTACCGGTGTTGTTGGTCCCAACGGCTGCGGCAAAAGTAATTTGGTTGATGCTGTTCGCTGGGTCCTCGGCGAGCAGAGCGCCAAGAGTCTTCGCGGTCAACAGATGATGGATGTAATTTTCAATGGCTCATCTAGCCGCAAGCCCCAGGGCTTGGCAGAGGTAAGTCTGACTTTTGATAATAGTGACCGAGTTTTGCCGATCGATAGCGACACCACCGTTGTTACCCGTAAGCTCTACCGTGACGGTGAAAGTGAATACCTGCTTAACGGCAATTCTTGTCGCCTTAGGGATGTCCGCGACTTGTTTCTGGATACCGGCCTGGGACATGATTCCTATTCTGTTATAGAGCAGGGCAAAGTGGATCTTCTGGTGCAATCCAGCAGCCTGGAGCGCAGGGCGATTTTCGACGAAGCTGCCGGCATTGCCAAGTACAAGGCTCGGCGAAAGGAAGCGACCAGAAAATTAGAGCGTGCCGAGCAGGATCTGCTGCGGGTCAGTGATATCATTGAGGAGGTGCAGAAGCGTCTGCGCAGCGTCAAATTGCAGGCCGGAAAGGCCCGTAACTTCCAGGAGTATGACCATAGACTCAGGCAGTTGCGTATAAGTGGTGCTCTGGCGGAGTTTGACAAATTCACCCGCGAGCGCAGCAGTATTTCCCAGACTCAGGGACAGATAGAAGACCAGAATACCGCCCTCAGCAGTCAGCTTAATCAGATTAGCGCTGAGAAATTACAGTTGTCTTTGGAGTTGGCTGAATTCGATCGCCAAATCACAGCTGCTGATAATCAGTTGGTCCAGAACCAGGCCCATATCGGTTCTGCCCGCGACCATATCGAGTTCGCTCGCGGCCGAGTAATTGAATCTCAGGAGGACCTCGACCACCAACGACGGCGGGCAGCACAGGTCAAGGCCCAGGCAGGAGAGTTGCGTACACGGATCGAGCGACAAGAGGCTCTGACTTCAGAATGCAGGCAAAAGGAGGAGCAGCTCCAGGTGGAGTTGAGCCAAATACAGCAGCAGCATGTCACTGCCGGCCAGCAGACCATCCGTTTGGCTGCGGATTTGGAGGACGAAAAGAGCGGCGTGATGGACCTTGTCCGCCGTACCAGCCAACTGCACAACGAGATCTCCGGGCAGGATCGCTTCCGCCAGACGCTCTCTGCTCAGCGAGATCGGATCTCCCACGAGGCCTCGGCTTTGGATTCGCAACTGGAAGACCTGCTTATCCGCAAGGCTCAATTGGAAGAGAAGGACCAGCAGATCGCCGGCCTCTTATCCCAGGATCAGCAGGCCTGGGACCGTTGCCGCGGAGAAGCTGCTCAGACTGAGGTCGAATTGGGACAATTGCAGGAACGGCTGGCTCAGGTAAAGGAGACTCGCTCAGCCGTCCAGTCGCAACAAAGCCTTCTACGGGACATGGAAGCCAGGTTGGACGGCATAAACCAGGGTGTACGGCAAATTCTGGAAGGCAAATCGAACGGTCAATTCGAATACGTCATCGGAATAATTGCCAATTTGCTCGAAGCTGATCTCGAGCACGCTGCACTCATTGAGGCTGCCCTGGCCGGGGCCGAGCAGTTTCTGGTTGTCCAGGACAGTTGTCAACTCAGTGCTGATTTGGCTCGAATCAGTAAGCTCAGCGGACGGGCGACTTTCTTGTGCCTTGATTTGATCCCGCCGTTTGTTGATGGCTACGATTGGAGCCAACATGACGACTATATCGCCAGGGCTGTCGAGTACGTACGCTTTGATGCGCCGCTGGGACCGGCGGCTTGGCATCTGCTCGGCCGGACGATTGTGGTCCGTGATCTCGCTGCTGCTTTACAGCTCAGCCGGCTGGCACCTGCCGGCTATCGCTATGTTACGCCTCAAGGTCAGCTTCTTGAGTCGGATGGCCTGTTGCGTTTGGGCCAGGTCTGCGGGACTTCCGGGGTTATGCTGCGTCACAGCCAACTGCGAGAGCTGTCCATACGGCTGCCGCAGCTTGAATCGGAGATCACGGATTTGACTGATGAGTTGCAGTCTCGCCAAGCTCAGTTCGATCACCTGCACCAGACCCAGCAGAAGCTCCGCACCGCCATTTATGAGGCCAATGTAGCCCAGGCCCAGAACAGCAGTCACGTTCAGCAAAACACTCAGGCTATTACTCGACTTAGTAAGGACAAGCCTCGGTTAGCTGAAGAAATCAGTCAGCTGGAAGAGGAAATAGCCCACGCCATGGCAGTTCGGGACGATTCCCGCAATGAACTCGACGAGTTGGAGCAGATTTCTCAGCATCGTAACGAGCGTATTAGTAAGCTCACCGCCCAGCACAGTCAGGCCTTAGCTGCTCAACAGGCCCTCGCTGATAAGGTCGCCGATTTGCGGGTGGCTGTTACCAGGGCCCATGAGCAATTCGCCGCCGCCGAGGCCGAGCAGGACCATATCCAGCGGGATATTCAACACAACCATCAGGAGTCTGAGTCGGTTCACCAGGATATCCAGTCTGCTCTTCGGCGAATCACCGAAGCTGAGCATACCGTACTGAACACTGAGGCCCGTTTGGCCGAGCTTTTTGCGGATCGTGAGCTGATCCAGCGCGAATGTGCCGAGCGGCACCATCAAAGAGACCAACTCTCCCGTAAGGTTGAAGCCCTGAACAACCAGGAACGTGAGCTCACGACCGCCCAATCCGAGTTGCTGGAGAATCTCCACCAAGCTCAGTTGAAGCTGAACGAAGTCACTGTACGCCTGGAGACCCTGATCCAGCGAGTCCGGGAAGAGTTCTCGCTTTCGTTGGAGGAAGAGTACCGCAGCTACCAACCGGAAGACTTGGACTTGGAAGAGGTGGCTCGCGAGGTTGAAGATTTACGGGGTAAAATCCGGAGGTTGGGCAATATCAATCTCGATGCTATTACCGAGCAGGAAGAGCTTGAAGCCCGCTTAGCTTTCCTCCAGGGCCAGAACAACGATATTGTCAAATCCAAGAATCAACTCGAAGATCTGATTCGCCAGATCAACCGTGAATCGCGCGAGTTGTTCCTGAGCAGTTTTGAGGTTATCAGGCAGCGCTTTGGGGAGTTCTTCAGAAAGCTCTTTGGTGGCGGACGGGCTGATATCTTGCTTTCCGACCCTGACGATCCTCTCGAATGTGGCATCGAGATTATTGCCCGGCCTCCCGGCAAAGAGCTTCAGTCAATCAGCCTGTTCTCCGGCGGAGAGAAGACCATGGCGGCGGTGGCCCTTTTGTTTGCCATTTTCCGTTCCAAGATCAGTCCGCTGTGTATTCTCGATGAGGTCGATGCCGCCCTGGATGAAGCCAACAACGAGCGTTTCAACGCCCTGGTTCAGGAGTTCCTTGCCGACAGCCAGTTCATCATCATTACCCATGCCAAGCGGAGCATTGCCGACGTCCTCTACGGCGTAACCATGCAGGAGCCCGGCGTATCCAAGCGTGTCTCCGTTAAGTTCGAAGACCAGTCCGTCTCCGCCGTAGCTTGATGAGAGAATAGACTCGGAATTATTTTGATGTTTTGGCCAACACTCTGCCGGTCTTTGGGTCAACCTGGCCAGCCGGTTGCCTTATCATCCACAGCCAGCAAGCCAACCCCGCAATTACCGCGACCACGCTTAGGTTCTGCGAAATAGTCAGGCCCGTATTGGCTACCTTCGGCTCAGTACGCAGCAGCTCCAGGCAGAACCTCGCGATCCCGTATAGAATTATCATTAGCAGGAAGACCTGGCCCTCGTACCTCCGCTTCCAGAAATACCAGGACAAAATGCCGCACAGCACAAGGGCATTGACCAAGCTGTAGAGTTGGGTCGGGTACACGGGCAAAGACCGATGCTTAGCTGCTATAGTCTTTTGTTCTGCGGTCAGATCTTCACGGCGAATCATACCGCCCAGCCCATTCGACAGTTCCGGAGGGACTGTAAGCTTACCTTGGCTCAGATGGTCTAAATAGGCGTAGCTGCCGTAAGGAAAGCTCATAGCCCAGGGTAGATTGCAGACCTTGCCGTAATCGCATCCATTCAGGAAACATCCCATCCGGCCGAAGGACAGCCCCAGCATTAGAGCCGGGGCCAGCAGGTCGAGGTAAAATCTGACCGGTAGCTTGTGTACCAGAAGGTAAACCAACACCACCGCTATGGCCAATAGGACTCCCCCGTAGAACTCCAGTCCCCCGTCACGGACGTTGATCGCCTTCCACAGGCCCTCTCCGGCATATTCCTGTTTCCAGAAGTGTATTACGTACATTGCCCTGGCCCCGATCACCCCGCCCAGCAGGGCCAGTACCACTATATTGGTAAGTTCCTCAGGATTTTGGCCGCACCTTTTAGCGAGTCTAATGGTCAGATAGTAGCCGGCTATGAAACCAAGCACCAACATCAGCCCATAGCTGTATATTTCTTGAAAACCTTCTGGCAGAAATGGTAGCCGTATGAAGACGGGATGCATTTGGATCTCAGCTACAAGCGTGATTAGTGTACGATCTGGTTCTTTTCGTTCAAGGTGATAATTTTCGGTTTTGTTATTGGCTCATCGGACTTATACAGTCCAAAGGACATAATTATTACCCGATCCCCAATACAGGCCAGCCTCGCAGCCGCGCCGTTCAGACAGATAATACCGCTGCCGGCTTCGCCAATCTGCACATAAGTTTCATGACGTGTGCCGTTGTTCAGGTTGGCCACCAGGACCTGTTCGTATTCCCTTAGGCCGACTGCTTCCATCAAATCTGCCGCAATGGTAATCGAGCCGACATAATTTATATTATTCTCGGTAACCGCTGCTCGGTGGATTTTGCTTTTGAGTGCCTTTATCAACACATTTTTTCCTTTGGCAGAGAGGTCTTTCGAGTTCCCAACAGCCGAACTTGATATTATATCACTTAGCCTTGGGGATATCCACCAATATATTGTCGATCAGTCTGGCCTGCCCGATCCGTACCGCCACCGCTAAAAGCCACGCAGGACTTTCCTGTGTTGCCGGCTCAAGGGTCTCTGGGTCTACAGCAACCACATAGTCTATTTCACTGGGTCCAGCCTGATTAATGACTTTTTTTATTGCCTTGGTCACTTCCCGCGGGTTCCGCTCGCCAGCAGAGATGAGGTCCTTTCCTTTCAGCAGCGCCTGGTAAAGACAGGCCGCCTGATTCCGCTGCTGCTCGCCCAGGTACGAATTTCGAGAACTCATCGCCAGACCGTTTTGTTCCCTAACTGTCGGGCACATGCGTATCTTGATCGGCATATCCAGGTCCTGCACCATGCGCCTAATGATCAGGGCTTGCTGAGCATCTTTTTGACCGAAGTAGGCCAGGTCCGGCCCAACGATGTTGAACAGTTTGGCGACTACTGTGCACACACCGGCGAAGAACCCCGGCCGATGGGCCCCACACAG
>JAACET010000170.1 GCA_011682385.1 Actinomycetota bacterium
ATCGCCTCCATGGAAGAAACGACCACAGGCGTTATCCGGCTGCGAGCAATGGAAAATAGTAACACGCTGAAATTCCCGGTGGTGGCAGTAAACGATGCGGACTGCAAACACTTCTTTGATAATCGGTACGGGACAGGACAATCGACTATCGATGGGGTTATCAGAGCTACGGACATATTATTGGCTGGCAAAAAGGTGGTCATAGCCGGCTACGGCTGGTGCGGTCGGGGGGCGGCTATGAGAGCTAAAGGTATGGGAGCAGTAGTAACCGTTACCGAAGTCGATCCGCTAAAGGCCCTGGAAGCGACTATGGATGGCTTCAATGTGGCTACCATGAGCGAAGCTGCGGAATACGGAGATCTGTTCATCACCCTGACCGGAAACAAACACGTGCTGCGGAGGGAACACTTCAGAAAAATGAAAGACGGAGCTATCGTATGTAACTCCGGACATTTCGACGTGGAAATCGATATCCCGGCCCTAAAGGTCTTGGCCAAGAAGGCAACCAAACAAGTGCGAAACTTCGTGGATGAATATACGCTGAGTAAGGGACGGCGCATCTACCTGCTGGCTGAGGGACGGTTGATAAACCTGGCCGCGGCAGAAGGACATCCGGCCAGCGTCATGGATATGAGCTTTGCCGTCCAGGCCCTGGCCACTGAATGGGCCTGCAAACAGGGTAAAAAACTCAAGAACCGAGTCTATGACGTGCCGCGAAAAGTCGATCAATGGGTGGCTAAACTGAAACTGAGCTCAATGAACATTAATATTGATAAGCTGACCTCAGAACAGAAGAAGTATCTGGCCAGCAGCGGCGAAGGCACCTAAGTCATCGTTGAGTAAATACAGTGTACGAAGTTGAAGTGGAAATATCCTTTCCGGCCAGTCATCAGGTGAAACTGGACGGGGCTTATCTCGAAGAAGTCCATGAGCATAATTGGAAGGTGCGAGCTAAACTCGGCGGTGAAAAGCTCTCTTCCCAAGGCATTCTGGTAGATTTCATATTAGTAAAACAGATTTTAGAGGAAATAGCCGATAAGTTCCGGGGAAAAGACTTGGGTAAGGTCCGAATATTGTCCGGAGAAAATCCCTCGGCTGAGAATCTGGCTCGATGCTTCTACCAGCAGTTAGAGGGACGGTTCGGCCCGGAGGTCGAGCTGGTGCAAGTGGCCGTGCAGGAGGCCCAAGGGTGCTGGGCAGTCTATCGAAGCCCCCCCCCGACACGTAGGTCGGGGGCATTTGAAGAAACCCCCGGTAAAACCGAGGGCTAAATAGAAGAACAGGAAACGTGGGATGATCTGTCAGAGATGTCACAAAAATGAGGCTACCATACACATCACCGAGGTGAGTGACGGTGAACATCAGGAAAACCACCTCTGTGAAAAATGCGCGGAGGCCAACGGTACCGTAGTCAAGAACCCGGCGACGATCAACCAATTGCTGAGCAGCCTGATTATGGCCCACAGCGGGGCAGCGGAGCTGGCCGGGATGACCTGCCCGGAATGCGGGATCAGCTTTCTGGAATTCCGTCAACAGGGACTGCTGGGCTGTCCGAATGACTACGAGGTCTTCAGCGAAGCCCTGGGCGACCTGCTGGTGCGGGTGCATGGGCAAGATATCCACCATGTAGGCAAAGTGCCGGCTCGCGGGGGAAGTGAACAAAAGAAAAACATCCAACTACTACGCCTGCAAAGAGAACTGGCCACGGCAGTCGAAGCTGAACAATACGAAAAGGCAGCCAAACTACGCGACCAGATCAAGGAGTTCGAGCAAGAATGAAATTGTCCGAACTGGCACAACAATCCGGCGGATGGCTAAAGTCCGAGGGACCACTGGCAGGGATCGTCGTCTCATCACGTGTGAGATTGGCTCGAAACCTGGCTGGATACCCGTTTCTGTCCCGTTGCGACCATCAACAAAAACTGGAAATCCAAGCATTTCTCAGCGGACAAATAGACTCACTGGGTACGCCGGAAAGCCTGCAATACATCAACATCGATGAGGCAGAAGAACTGGACCGGCAACTGCTGGTGGAAAGGCACCTGATCTCACGTCAGCACGCCCAAGCCAACGGCGGCAGAGGAATGGCCTTCTCGGCTAGCGAAAAAACATCCGTGATGATCAACGAAGAAGACCATCTGCGACTGCAAACACTTCAGCCGGGACTAAAACTCGATGAAGCCTGGGAAGAAGTAAACCAACTTGACGATCTGTTCGAGGCTAAACTGGACTACGCCTTCTCCAGCCGATTCGGATATCTGACGGCCTGCCCCACAAACGTGGGCACAGGAATCAGAGTGTCGGTAATGCTGCATCTGCCGGGATTGAAAATGAGCGGACAAATCGAACAAGTGACCCGCTCGGCTCAGGATATGCGCCTGGCTGTACGCGGAGTGCACGGAGAAGGTACCCAAGCGGCAGGAGACTTCTACCAGGTATCGAACCAAAAAACACTGGGGACGTCCGAACAGCAAATCATCGAGGAATTCAAGAACATCGTTGTACCGCAAATCGTCGATTACGAAAAACAGACCCGAGAAAAACTACTGGCTGAGCACGGACAATTCGTGGACGACAAAGTCTTCAGAGCCCTGGGGATGCTGCAAAACGCCCGGACAATCTCGTCCGAAGAATCGCTGGGACTGCTGAGCCATCTGAGGATGGGAGTGACCCTGGAGCGGATTCCAGACATAAAACTGGATGCCCTCAACGAACTGTTCCTGCGTACACAGTCGGCCCACCTGCAACAGATCGAAGGACGAGCACTCAGTGCTGAAGAACGTGGAATCAAACGGGCAGATTATATCCGGCAAAAATTGAGCCAAAACTAACCCCCACCCCCCACCATCAGTACTAACGGCAGTTGAAGGTTGATTTCGGCAGCGATAACGGTATATTGTCAATTAAGGTACATAAAAACCCGGGGCTAAGTCGAGGTTGAGCTAGATGGCTAAAGATACAAAACGCGAAGCAAATAAACTGGAAACGGTTGAGCCGGTCGGGGCTAGAGTGCTGATCCGTAAAGACCAGGATAAAAAAGAAACCAAAGGGGGAATCCATTTGCCGGATAAGATCGAAATCCCCACCCTGACAGGGCGAATTGTGGCTGTCAGCGTGCAAGTCCAAGCGGATGAGGATTTCCCGATCAACCGCTACGACAAGGTGCTGTTCAACCCCAAACAGGCTATACCAGTGGACTTCGAAGGGGATAACCGACTATTCGTAGTGCCGGTAGAAGACGTGGTGGCTGTCTTCCGTAAGCAGAGCTGAGAGAAAAAAGGCTCAAAGGGGCAAAGGCACAGAGGCACAAAGCAGATAAAGAAACGGAAAGAACTCACCACGAAGGACACGAAGATCACGAAGGAAAAAAAGGAAGA
>JAACET010000073.1 GCA_011682385.1 Actinomycetota bacterium
ATGCGGTTGCGGTCGCGGCAAGTGATCTGAACAACAGGCTCCAGGCCGCGGTCCAAAAGCATCTTGCCAACAGCTATACTGGAGATGCGAACAATAGCGGTCTGGTTGTCGGTAACGTTGGCGGCGTCAACATTGCCCTTGAGATAGGAACACTTCTTGTCAATGACCTCCAACTCGACGCTTCGCGGGGGGCCCAGCTCGCCGGTGATGACAAACTCACCGCGAGCAAAGAGCTGCTCGAGCTTTGAACCTGATTTCAATTGCCTGGCTTCCATATCAACCTCGTGGGTTATAAGTACATGTCCTTACGATCCAATCTTCGTGGTCCGCCATCGTGGGCAGTAGAAAAATCATTCGGCTCTTCAATCTCAGTCAGGTTGTCCAATTGGCCGAGCTTCTCCAAACGGTCGTAAATGAGCTGCCAGCCGCAGTCGATGTTTTCGGGGTCCACTTCGCATTTGCCGTCAACTGAGCCGCCACAGGGTCCGTTCAACAGACTCTTGGAACAACGGGTAACCGGGCATACACTGCCGAATTTGCCCAACTTGCAGTCGCCACAGGCTAAGCAAGATTCGAGCCATTTGCCCTGCTCCTCAACCAAACCAATAAAACGAGTGTTGACGGCGGGATAAACCGGCTTGTCGGGGAACAATCGGGCTAATAACTGTACGCCAGCACCACAGGCCATGCTGAGAACAGCGTCGGCAGCGGCGATCTTGGCTCGGGCGTCTTCGAAAAACTCTTCGTCACATTGGCGCTCGACAGTGGCCTCAGTAACATTGGAGGGTGCCCCCTTAAGACGAAGCAGGCCAGCTAAGGTGGCGACCTCCTTCTCTCCACCGGCTAAGCACACGGTGACGCAGGTACCGCAGCCAAGTATCAGCAGATTGTCGATGCCGGCAAGGGTCTGCTGGATCTCTTCTAGAGGTTTTTGTTCGCCGACAATCATATCTTTATCCTCCGACCTATGGTCGAATCGTGATGCTTTTGATCAAGCCAATTACCTTAAAATCAAAATGCAAAAATCAAATATCAAAATTACAAATCAAAAATCAAAAAGTTTTAAGACATTTTAGTTTTCAATATGTCATTTCATTTTTATTTTTGATGTTTTATTTATTCGACAGCACCTCAATACGAACTAAATACCCAATTTAGCCTTAACAGCAGCGATAGTGTTATAGAGTAACATAGTAATAGTCATGGGGCCGACTCCGCCGGGAACGGGTGAAATGGCGGCGGCCTTGGCTTTAACGGCCTCAAAGTCCACGTCGCCAACCAAACGAAAACCTCGCTTGGCTGTAGGGTCCTCAACACGGTTGACGCCAACGTCGATGACAACTACGCCATCCTTGACCATGTCGGCAGTGACGGTATTTGGTCGGCCGGCGGCGGCAATAATAATGTCGGCCTGGCGAGTAAAACCGGCCATATCCTTGGTACGAGTGTGCACGCAAGTGACCGTGGCATTGGCGTGGTCGTTCTTCTGGCTGAGCATGTTCATCAGCGGTCGGCCAACGATATTACTGCGGCCGACAATGACCACGTGCTTGCCGGGAATCTCGACACCCGAACGGACCAACATCTGCACTACGCCGTGCGGCGTGCAAGGCAAAAACGTCTGCTCGCCAATCATCATCTTGCCGACATTAGTAGGATGGAAGCCGTCAACGTCCTTGGCGGGGTCGATGGCCAACAAGACCTTGGATGAGTCAATGTGCTTGGGCAAAGGCAACTGGACAAGAATACCGTGAATCTTCTCGTCGGCGTTGAGCTCGGCAATGAGGCTAAGCAGGTCGGACTCGGAAGTATCGGCGGGGAGCTTGCGCTCGTCAGAAAAGAACTCGGCCTCGGCACAGGCCTTGCCCTTCATGCGGACATAAACCTGGCTGGCGGGGTCTTCACCCACCAAGACCACGGCTAAGCCGGGGGTTACGCCGTGCTGGGCATTTAACTGCTGGGCCTCGGCCTTAATCTCGGCTCGCATTTCTTCGGCAATGGCTTTACCATCAATGATCTTAGCTGGCATCGGTTAAAACTCCTTTTTGAAGAAAACAACTGTTCCAGAGCGAACCCCCAGGATAAACCTGGGGGCTAAACAGCCCGGATTCCGCATCAAGCATGCCCTCAACTCGATTGGGGGTGCGGAATGACACCTCCATCCGGGGGATTCTATCAAAGACCCCCGACACGTGGGCCGGGGGCATTAGGGCCGTTAACAAACTCAACAAAACGACCGGCATCTGCGGCCATCAACGTTCCTATCTGGACGCGATCGGGTTCCAGACCCAACTGGGTAAACTGGTCGCGCAAACGCTCGATTCTGGCCTTGGCTCGATTTATGCCGTGCATGTACTTGCAGGCCTGCTCGTGGCAACCCAATACTAAAACCTTCCGGGCACCGGCCTGGAGGGCACGCAAAACGTGCACGGGATCGACCCGGCCGACACAGCAAACCGGAGTAATAGTCGTGTTCGCAGAATAAGCCATACGCCCCAGCCCCGCCCGGTCCGCGGCGAGCAGGGCTGAGTTCTCACAAGCAAAAATAACCGTACCTCCGGCAAAGCCAGTAGTAGTACAAAGCTGGTCGTCAGAATAATCTACCAAATCAATGGCCTTGGCGGGACACTCCGAAGCACATACACCACAGGCCTGGCACATAACCGGGGATATAACCGCAGCACGGCCATCCTGGTCGATATCAATAGCACCGTGTGGACAAGTGCGATAACAAGTCAAACAAAACGCACACTTGGAGGGGTCGACCTGGGCCCTCTGGGCGGCAATACGAATACTCGAAGGGGTCAATAATAAATGAGCCTGTTCGGCAGCAGCTAAACCGTCAGCCAAAGTCTGCGGCCACTCCATAGAAACACGGCAGGAGCCAGCGAACAGAATACCCTTACGGCCGGAATCCACAGGCAAAAGGAAAACATTGTCACGCTGAGCCAAACCAGCCACAGTCTTGCCGGTGCGAAGCAGGGAATTAAGCGAAGCTTGGCCATTGTCACCTTTAGGAATATCAGCGGCAGCCAGCAAATCCAAAGTCAAAGCAAAGGGACGGCGGGTCTGCTCGTCGGTTCCGGTAACACAAACTGAGCCGACTTGCTCGATGATCTGCGGGGCAGAAGCTGTCTTGACAACCAATACGCCGGCTTGACGGGCGTCTTGATAGTCCTGCTCCTGATCCGAACCGGCTACTCGCAGATGCTGACAAAAAACATAGGTCTCGCAAAGCCAAAGCTCGCGGGCGCGGCGGGCAAGTTTCAGGCAAGCCCGCGTGGCGGCACAATCCTGCTGGTCCCTCAGGTCCAGGATCAGGCCGATTCGCGTCAATGAACTCAGGCGGTTCTTGCGGAGCAGGAGAGACAAATCCTCAAAGCTCAGTAAACCAGGACCAGGCGGGTCGGATAACTGAGCTTGGCCGGTGGCAACCACAACGAGGCCACAACTAAGGGCGACATCAGTCGGGGACAAATGAGCCTGGAAATGGCCGAATTGGCCGGTAAGGCTCCGCAACTCGGTGTTGGTAAGGACGGTAATCTTCCGGTTGGCTTGGACCTTAGAAGCTAAATCAGTGGCCCGGGCGGCAGCATCAGGCAAAATGGTCTGCCTAACGGCCCGGCCACCAAGTGAGTCGGAGCGGGTAATCAACGCAACTTTATGGCCGGCGTGAGCTAGGCAAAGCGATGTCTGCATTCCGGCCAGGCCGGCACCAATAACCAAAACCCGCTGATTCAGACGCACGGTTCTATCAACAACGTGATTAGCAAGACGCTGTCGCTGGGTGGCTAACTTGATCAAACGAAGGGCCTTCTCGGAGGCTGCGTCCGGATCGGAATGGACCCAGGCACAGTGCTCGCGGATGTTGGTCCGGCTGATAAAAAATCCAAACTGATCCAGGGCTTGGGCCAAAACAGCTTGATAATAAACTGGGGCACAGGCGGCAACCAAAACATGGGTGATCTTGGCATCACTCAGGGCTGATACGCACTGGGCGATGCCGGTAGGTTGGCAGAGATCGCTAAGACAAAGGACCTGGGCTACGCCGGGAAGCTTCCGGACAGCGGCAGTAATAGCGGGAAAGTCCAGGGCATCAGATAGGGTTTGGCCGCAGTCGCAGAGCAAAACCGCAACACGGGGATTGCGGCGAGGCTTCTTGATATCAAATTTGCTCTGCTTCTGAATGGTCATTGGCTTCCTCGGCAAATCAACCCCCCGGCACGTAGGCCGGGGGCATTTGCGTCTGCAATAATCCGGGCGCTGGCGGCGGTGGCCCGGTCAATCGAGCCGGCAATGTCCGTGGGGCCGGTACAAGTGCCGGCAACAAAAATTCCCGGACGGTAACAAGCAGATGAATCAAAAAAACCATGCTCATCGACGTCAATGTTCAGCATATCGGCAAATCTGCGAACGTCGGCAGGAGGACGAATGCCAATAGAAAGAACAACCAAGTCAAAGGCCCGGCGGCTAACCCGGCTCTGCTGGGGGTCTTCGTAAGTAACCAACACGCTGTCATTGTCGGCGGGAGACAAACGTGAGGGACGAGAACGAATCAGACACAGACGGTCGTGACAGTCGTTATAAAGGCTCTGGTAGTCTTTGCCGAAATTCTGCAGGTCCATGTAAAAAATGGTCACCTTGGCGCCTGGCGTCTTCTGAGCAAGCAGGCGAGAAATCCGCATGGCATAGGCACAGCAAACAGCAGAACAATATTGGCCGGAAAAAGCCGAAGGCTCGGTCTCCTGGGTGCGTGAGCCGACGCACTGGATAAAAGCAACACTGGTCGGCGGGCGAGAGTCCGAAGGACGCAGGAGGGTAGTAGAATCCTGCAACTGTCGCTCGGCATCCAGGCCGGTAATAACATTGGGAATCGAACCGTAGCCGTAAGTACCCTGGCCGAGGGCGTCATAAGGCTCATAACCGATGGCCAAGAGAATAGCATCAACGTCGAGGTCCCGGCTGTGCGGGCCAGCAGAAAAATCAATGGCCCCAGTAGGGCAAACCTCGCTGCACTTGGAGCAGTCTTGGCCATTCAAAGCCAAACAACGCGAGCGGTCAACGGCATAATAACTAGAGCCCAGGGCTGGGGTGGCGGGAGAAATACACTTGGCTGGACAAATCGAAGCACACAGGCCACAGGCAATGCACTTGGCTGGATCAATCAACAGCGGCTGTGTGAAAACCGTAGCCTGGTAGCGGCTACCATTTGGGCCAGGCGATACAGAGATGAGCCGGCTGGACAAATGCGTGTACACATTGGAAATCTGAGATATCGTGCGGAACCGATCCAGGGCTAAACAGACGTTGCACTGCTGGCAGGTGTCGGTGGCCTTGCAACCAAACTCCAAGGCCTGGCCGCCCAAGTGGTCCCCACGCTCGATAAGGTGAACCTGAAGTCCGGCAGAGGCAAGTTGGGATGCGGCCGATACGCCGGTAATGCCGCCGCCAACAACCAAGATCCGTTTTTCCGATACCACTGCGGCCATAATCACGACCCCAATGACAAAAAGCCGACAAACCCTTCGCACGCGGAAAGAGCCCTGGAGTAGAGACTTTAGACGCCTTACATAGAGGCTACCCGGCCATCTACGACGTCTCCAGAGCCTGAACCAGCCTGTCCGCGTGCCAGTTCGTCGGCCTACGTAAATATGATACAAAATCCTTACTGCTGACTGTCACAACAATAAGGCTAAACGTCTATCAAATTATAGCCGGCAGCCAGGCAGTGTCAACATCCAAAAACATGGCCTAAACGCCAAAGGCGTTAGAGGACCCCCAGGACGTAGCCTGGGGGCATTAGAAGTGAAGAAACCCCCGGTAAAACCGGGGGCTAAATAATAGAAGGTTCGCCATCCTTTATGGATGAGAACCTAAGAAATCTACCTACAAACACAACATGCACCCAAACGCCATCCAACGCGCCCGGGAGGACTCGAACCTCCAACCTACAGATTCGAAGTCTGCCACTCTATCCAATTGAGCTACGGGCGCAAGAAAACAAAGAATTCACCACGAAGGACACGAAGGTCACGAAGTAAAAAAAGAAAGATAATTAGCCACAGATACCCGCTTTCGGGTCTGTTGCCAAACCTGACATTCAGCGTTTGAGATTGCTTCGCTTCGCTCGCAATGACACAGAAACACACTTTCCACCATTGCGAGGAGCCCAGCGACGAAGCAATCTCGACTTTGGCAACAAGCCCTTTCGCAGGAATGACAAAGGTACAGATTCAAACTCTGTGGGCCAATATACCGGCTTGGGGCATCAGGGTCAAGGAAGGTCAGAGTGGTGGTTGCATAAGGGGCTATGTGTATATAAAATGCATCCCCCAGGACGTAGGCTGGGGGCATTTGGCAAAACAGAGGCAAAAACGCGGGAGTAAATGAACTATGAGTAACCGCAGTGTAGTCGCTCTACTAATAGTGGCCCTGAGCCTGGCTGGGATGGTGCTGATATTCGAACGGCAAATCAGCCAGGAAACCGAGCCCTCAACAGACGAATATAAGGTATTCAAGGCCTACAGCATAGATCAAGTGGAGTCAGTCAGCCTGGTCAACGGCGACCTGGCTGTCCAACTGAAACGGAGGCCAGAAGGCTGGCAGCTAACCTCGCCAGTAGTAGCAGCGGCTGACGAGCAACGCGTGAAAAAACTGCTCAGCCAACTCGCAGAACTAATGGAAGTGGAAGCACCAATCAAGGCTGCTCCGGGAAAAACAATCAATATGGCAACATACGGACTGGCTGAACCATCACAAAAAATCATCGTCAGCTACGGAGGTGTTCAAGAGGCAGGACTGAGCCTGGGACATCGGACCGAAAGACAAGATCGGCTATACGCCCGACTGGGAAAAGAAAACCGAGTGATGATTATCGACGCGGGGGTGAGCAGACTATTGGAGGAAATCGCGGCAGATACAAATCTGTATCGCTCACGCAGAATATTCCAGGCGAAATACATCGACAACGTCCTGGAAATACAAGTACTTACGGCTGAGAGTCAGGATGAAAAACCAATAGCTCTGCAAAGAAGCGAACTAAGCGGACGCTGGGTGCTCAGAGCACCTTTGGAAGATCGGGCAGATCAGGAAAAAGTCCAGGAACTACTGGGCAAATGCGCGGCACTGCAGGCGGCAGAATTCATAAAATTGCCGAGCGACCAGGCACAACTGGCTCAAACACTGAAAGTCTATGGGCTAACAGGAGAAGAAAAGACAGATATCATAGCCCTGGCGGCTGAAGGAATGCAGAAAATATTACTGTACCTGGGCAGGCCGGATAAACAAAACAAGTTTCGCTATGGGCTGGTAGAAAAAAGTGCTGTACTGGCCAGAAGTCAGGAAGTAGTGAAAATCCCGGCGGACTTCGCCAAGGCACTGCCCAGATCGGCAGAGTCGCTGCGAGACAGGAAGTTCCTGCGCTTCAACGAACAAAAGGTAACCGAAGTGTATCTGAACAGTCCGGCAGGCACGACAGTGCTGGCTCAGAACAAAACAAAAGGCCAGTGGGTGCTCAAAGAAGATAACGTAGCGGCAGATCAGGAAATAGTGGGCAAATTTCTAGACGCAATAAAAAAACTAACCGCAACGGGATTCGCAGGGGAGGCTGCGGCTGAGATGGGCTTTAATGGGCCTTTTCTGACCATACAAATAAAAACATATCAGCAAGGCAAAGACAACAATCTGCAAATCGGGGCACGCACAAAGGACGGAAAACATCGCTACGCCCGGCTGGAAAACGACAAAACCGTACGGCTGGTAAGGGCTGAGGCAGTAAACGATCTAGCGGTCGATAGGCTCCACTTCTACGAGCGGAAACTGGCCCAAGTCAGTCGGCGGGATGTCAAAGAATGTGCCAAGGCTATCGGGCAGGATGAATGGCAGGCAATACAAAAGGATGGGCAATGGTGGATAAGCAAACCGGAAAAGGTGCGGGCGGACAATGACCTGGTCGGGGAGGCTATCGGAGTGCTGGACCCGCTACGGGTGAAAAGAATCGTGGCAGATAAGCTGGCTGACGGCGACGAAGCTCTGGCAAAATACGGACTGGATGAGCCACAGTATCGGCTGACGGTAGTCAAAGAAATCAAGAGAGAAGCCCCCCCGGCACGTAGGCCGGGGGCATTAGATAAACCCCCGGTAAAACCGGAGGCGAAATATAAAAAAGAAGATTACGTTCTGCTGGTGGGCAGGGCAGTGGATGAACAGGCCAAACAATACTACGGACGACTAAAAGGAAAAGATTTGGTCTTTACCATAGCCAAAAACGCTGTAGATAAAATAAACAGCGATTGGCGAAGCAAAAGGGTCTGGCCATTAGTGAGTTGGCAGGCGAAACAAATAAGTAAAATTGAAATAACCAAAGGCAGCGAAACGCTAACCCTCGAAAAACCACGGGAAAATTGGCAGGTAATCACGCCCAAGAAGTTTTGGCCGAACCAGCAGGAAGTCAAAAAACTGGTTGGGGCACTGCTGGAACTGGAGGCTGTCGAGTTCAGGAAACAAAACGATGATAAACAGTACGGACTGGATGAGCCGAGGATGGTAGTCAAAGCGGTGCTGGAAAAAACGCCAACGAGCGAACAAAAAGAATATCGCTTCTACGTCGGAAAGCTAATAGAGGGTAAAGGCTACGCAGTAAAAACAGATGGTGAGGACGCAATCCGACTCGTAGCGGCTGATGAACTTAAACCATTGGAACAAAATTATCTGAGGCTTCGCGAAAAGAAAATGCTCAGCTTTCAGACCAAGGAGGTCAAGGCTGTAGAAATCAGCGAAAGAAACAAAAAGAAGTATCGAGCCCAACGAGTCGAAACCGGCTGGACACTAACACTGCCGGCGGGGGCGGCAGCAAATGCAGATAACCTGGAAAGCATTCTAAAAACGTTAAGCAATCTGCGAGCCAGCGAGATAGTGGCCGATACGCTGAATGAAGCGAAAAAATACGGTTTGGATAAGCCGTATCTAACGCTAACGGTCGAAATGAAGCAAAAGGAAACTCACACGCTGCTAATAGGCGATGAGATCAAACAAGCAGGTGGAAAAGACGAAACGCAAACCCGGCCGAGATATGCGGTACTGGGGGGAGATTCTACGGTGTTTGTGATAAGCGGCGAAAACGTAGAGGTGTTGGTAAAAGGGATAATGTTTGAGGGCAAAACCCCCGGCACGTAGGCCGGGGGCATTACATTTCAATCAGGGCTTTGACGACGCCGTCGGCGTAGCTGTCGGCTAGTTCCAGGGCCTGGGGGATCTGCTCAAGCGAAAAGCGGTGCGTGACCCAGGCTTCAGGATCAACCTTGCCGGAAGCAACCAAACGAATGGCGGCTGGATAACAATTGGCAAATCGGCGGACATTGTGAATAATCAAACCTCTGCGGCGGGCCTCGTGAATCGGCAAGGGCAATTCATCCTCGAGGGGGATGCCCATCACGGAAAGCTTACCATTGCGGACAGCGGCGGTAACCATGAGCTGAGCTACCTCCTGGCCGGCACCGGAGGATTCATACACACAGTCCACGCCGGGGGAACCGGCAACGCTGTGAATAAAATCAAGCGGGTCGGACCTGGTAACATTAAGCGTGTGTGTAGCACCCTGGTGTGCAGCTAACTCCAAACGGTGATCCAGCTTGTCCAAAGCAATCACACAGGTAGCGCCGTAAAGCCTGGCCATGTTCACACAACCCAATCCAATAGCGCCGACACCAATGATCAAGGCACTGTGGCCAGGCTCAGGGCGCAAACTGCGTGAGGCACACAAACCGGTGACAAACGGCTCGATCATGGCGGCTGCGGCAGGACTGACCCCGGCAGGTACAGGAAAACATTGACTAAAGTGGAATACATAATACTCCTGGAAAATGCCCTCAATCGGAGGAGTACCCAAAAACTTAACCTGAGGACATAAGTTGTAGTTGCCCTGACGACAATGGCTGCACCAGCCACAAACACGACTGGGTTCGAGAGCAACTAATTGGCCAACTTCAAATCCCCGGACGTCTGAACCGATGGCCTCAATATAACCTGAACCCTCGTGGCCCAGGCACTGGGGAGATTTTAATATCTGGTCGCCTATTCGGCCATGTCGATAATAATGAATGTCCGAACCACAAACGCCTACACAGGCAATACGAACCAAAACCTCATCAGGGCCAGGCGCAGGACGAGGACGGCTCTGCATCTCAATTTGGCCGGGCTTTATCAAAACGGAGGCACGTATGGAGCAATCAGATTTAGACATGTGCATATTCACCTCGCTCAGTCGGAGCCATAGATTACCAAAAAAACAAAAAAACGGAAAGAAAGACCTTTTTGACGCTGATTACGCAGATTTCGCTGAAGAAAACGAAGGACTCACCACGAAGGGCACGAAGGTAAAAACAAAGAAAGGAACGGAAAGAAAGAGAACTAGCCACAGAGAAACTATGAAACCGGAGCCTCCGGTAGGTTATAATCCGAGATCGTTTTTTGACGTCTCAATAACCATTTTTTAGGAGGATCCTG
>JAACET010000012.1 GCA_011682385.1 Actinomycetota bacterium
GGCGGCGTGCTGGTTGGCGCAATACCTCATCCCACCGAGAGTAGTCCGCGAGAGTATATTGCTGCCGCCGATTCGCTCACATCCTCCGAAGCAATAGGCGTTTTCCCTGGCGGAGAGATAAGCCCTGGAATTACTGTCAATACGGATATGTTGACCATTATTCCCAGCGATTCGGACGAAGGATTGGGCAGCGACGTTCAAGCCATCGCCATGGACTCGAACGGGGACATTTTTGTCGTTGACATGAATCTTTTTCGGGGCGTTGTTATCGCCGACGATCCGGATACTGGCCTGGGTCGAGACGCAGTCTCCTTGGCGGTTGATTCAGCTGGTGATTTCTATGGCGTTGACAATCACACCTTTGCCGCCGGCCAAATCATCCCCAATCCATATGCCGATCCAGACAACCCGAACGCTCTACCCAATTTGTTAAATGTTCAAGCCCTGGCGTCTCAGGCCGACGGTACCATGTACGCCGTCGACATGGGGGCCAGAACCCTTCGGCAAGTGTATGCGGATGGCTCAACAAATCTCATCGGCCAACTCATAGATCATATAGCTTCCGCACGCCAATACACTGAGGTCCGATCCTTAGACCTTGATTCATCTGAAACTCTATATGGTCTCGGAAAGACAACGGATGATTTAGGATCAGAAACCGGTTCGCACCAGTTCTTGATTACCATCAACACCACCACCGCCAAGGTCACCCGTGGCCAGGAGTTGGACACCGAGATGGCAGCCTTAGCCATCGACACTGCCGACAATTTCTACGGTGCTACTGCCGGCAGCCTTTACACGATTGATACTTCAGACGGCACAACTACAGAGATAGCCGCATTCACCGTAGCTGGTGACGCCCTCACCGAAGACATGGAGGCCATCACCTTTATACAGGATCAACTCTACGGCGTAACTGCTGGACATCTGTACGCTATCGACACCGCCACCGCGGTTTGTACACAGTTGACCGAGCAGGAGTACCCCATTGGCGGTCTGCTTTCTTTGGCTTACGATCAGACTAATTCTGCCAGCCTCTGGGCCACTACCGTAGAAGATTCACAAAGCAACCTTGTCAAAATCCCCCTGGCCGCAACTCTGACGTCCGTTGACGATACTACCGGCAGCGATGCCCTTTTGGATCTGCTCCAGGATAGCACCGAGCAATATACCTACATAAACGTTCACGCTCTGACTTTCGACAGGAGCGACACTGGCGACCTTTATGCCATTGCCGATTCCTTTGATCTCTATTCTGCCACAACAACTGAACGTGTGCTTCTGACCATAGACGAGAGCACCGGCGAGGTGACTGAAGTAGTACAGCTCTCCGGCGGCGTCGATCTTGACAGTCTGGCTTTTGATTCCAGCGGGCCACCGTCCGTGCTTTATGGAGTCAACCACGCTACTGATAGCTTGGTTACTGTCAATACTGGCACCGGAGCTACTGCAGCAGTCGGTGTGCTGGGCTTAGGCGCAGACGTCGAGGGAATTGAGTTCGCCGACATCGGAAGTGACTATCTCTTCGCCGTAACCGGCAGCAACCTGTATGTGGTCGATAAAACCGACGCCAGCAGTAGCTTGTTGGGCGACACTCAACAGACAGTCCTTAGTTGCCTCAGTTACGACGAGACCCAGGCGGGCCTGCTGTGGGCCACTACCGAAACAACCGAGGTAGACCAGTCTCTGTTGATACGCATTAATCTGTCCTCCACTTTGGTTTCCACCACTGAAGCGGGCAATCCTACCGTCAGAGTAGCTCGGCTGATTGATTCCGCTGAATCAACCTTTGGCTACGATAATGTGCATGCCTTGGAGTTCGACGGCACTACCCTGTACGGCATCGGGACCCTTGTCGACATCAATCCGCTCGATGCAACGAACCCTGCCAGTACGGATCCTATCCTGATTACCATCAATACCACCGATGGTACGGTCACGCAGATTGCTGACATCAGCGGAGATGCGAACGATCTTTCCACCTTAGCCTTTGATGGTACTGACTGGTTCGGCGTAGACCCCGCCGACGATGATCTGTTAGACGTCAATATCACCACAGCCGCTACAGCAGCCCTAGGCACTCTGACACAGACCGGGATTGTAGGTCTGGACTTTGTAGACAGCACACTTTACGCAGTGACGACTGACACACTCTATACTGTCAATCCGGCGACAGGTGACTGCACGGAGGTTGGCCCGGTCGGCGGCATAGGCACAGCCATGACCAGCTTGACCAACGACCCCAACGACACGGAACGGCTCTTCTCCACATCACCCGACGCCGATGGCGTCTACCAGTTGGTCAAGCTCTTTCTGGACCCTGACGATGTGGGTTACGACTTCGGAAAAATGATCATCGGGGGTACACTCTCCGGTGAAATCTCCACGCCAAAGAGCATCGATGTAATTGAAATGGGCTGGCTGTGGGGCAATGTCACCGTTGATGATAACTTGGGCGACATTATCCTTACCCACGCCGGCGGAGCCATGCCAGCTGGCGATGATACATATACACCGGACAACGGTTCCTTGGTCCACGTGGGTGGGACCCTCAACATGCTCGATTCCCGTTCCGGCACGCTTTACACCGCCGTCCAAGTCGAAAATGATTCGGATGTCGATGACCCCAGCAGCACGCTCTACGAGTTGGAAGTTTTTCCGGGAGGTATGAATGATGCCGCTATTGACGCGGCTTGGCTTGACGGAGATTTGATAGATTACTCCAATGACAGTGTACAAAACGCCCAGTTTCTCGCCCACCCCACCGGCTATTTCAACCTGGTGGGCGAGCTTCCGCTGGTCGATGACGTTCTGGATACCTCGGACTGGTATGCCTTTGGTTTGATGGCCGGCCAGACCATCGTGATAGATGGGTCTCTGTCGGGGTATGCTGTTCTGTACGATTCGGACAGTTACTGGATGGACAGCTTTGGTTACGAGACCAACGAGGACTGGGGCGTTGGTTCGCGAGGCCTCACGGCCAAACCCATAACCTTTACCGCCCCGGCGGCTGGGGTTTACTACCTGGAAGTAGTAAATCCGTTCAGTTTCGGGATTGATTACCAGTTGTCATTCAGCAATGGTCCACACGCCTCCCTCGGCGGTGTCAACGTCGTCGGCGATTATGACGCCAGCTACCATGATGGCACCGACTGGGCTGACGGCGTCAACATCGCCACCGGCAACGGCGGGGACCTCGGGGCTGTGGTCATCTCCAATGAGAGTCTCTCCACCGTAGCCGCAGCCTTTGGCGGGGGCGATCTGGTCGCCTTCCAGGCCGGCCAACTTGGTCACCTCGAAGATGGCGAGTATTCTGCTTCGAACCAGGTTACCTCGGAGGGCAACATAGGCCGCGTGGCCGCGACCAATACATACATCGACGCCACCATCGAGGCCGGCGCTTCGGGTGGCTTCTACAACAACAACGCCTACATTCAGAACATCTCCGCCGTCACGGACTACATCACCTTGAACGATATCTCGGCTACAGGGAGTATCGGCGTAATCGAGATAGGCGGGGACTTGATGACTGGCATCACTATTACCCTCAACAGCGATGGCGTGGGCTCCGGAGGCCGATCTGACCTGATTCACGTTGGCGGAGATTTTGTTGCCCCGTTACTGCAGCACGGACCGGGCGGCGACTTTGGCTACATCTACGTCGGCGGGACCATCAACGTAGATTACGGCAGTTGGATCGGATCACTCGAAGAGACTACCTATAGCGACGGGCGGACAACGATTCTTAATGACGACGGTGGCGGACAATTGACCATCAGCCCTGCGGAAATCGAGCTGGGCGGTTTGGATGAATTTGGCCAGCCGCTTGTTGACCATACCACTTACTCTTTCTCGATTATCCCAGTGGATGATTCAGAAGGCGGTGTCGGTGGAGTCATTGCTAACCTGAGCTTCAATGGTTCAGCCTCGCTGAATGCTACTGGCATGGTCCAGATTTCTGATCTGGATCTCGATGCTGCCGGCTCGGATACCACCATAGGCATTGGCGGCTCTGGCACAGTGGATATCTACTACGTTCACGGCGGACAGATTGAAACCTTTAACAATAACACGCCGGGCCGACTTGTGTCCGGCTCGTTAGGCGGTATTGGTGATTCAAGTCTGCATTTGGCCGGCGACCTGGGGGTGTGGGATTACCCCGGCTCGACCGGGGCCTGGCTGTTTGGCAATGACGATGCCCCCACATCGGCCGGAATCACCATTGAGCCGCAATACGGCTGGTTCCACGGCAAGATCAATGGGCTTAATGTTACCGGCGATCTGGGAAGTGCCTGGATCGGCGGGTCCTTAGGCGATCTGCGGGTTCTCGGTGAAATCGGAACCGTGCGCGTCAATGCCGACGGCATAACTCAGGGCGGAGAATGGGACGACTGGGACGGCATTAACGGTCTCGTCTGGTCGCAAACCAGGATCGGCGCTATTTACGTAGGTGACGGCCTGTCTGATGACGGCGGATCGGACTTGGCTATGGCCGCTATTATGAGCAGCGGTTCCATCGGTTCGGTCTATATCTCCGGCCCACGCTATGAACAAAACGCCCCCTCCGATGCGGGCCTGGATGAAACACTCAAGCAGCCCATGGTTTTCGGGGAACTCAACGGCTCGGTCTTTGCCATGACCAACGATTCCATTGAGGTCATTTCGGACTGGCGTTGGCCCAACATTACCGAGTCGGTCGAAGTCGATGCCATCAACCAGGTCATCGGCAGCAACGGTGCGGTCAACACAGCCTTGATCGGAGCTGTGGGATTAGATTCCTTCCACTGTTTCAAGGGTACCTTTACCAACACGGCCAGTGTGGGCACGGTGAGTTTTTCCGGCGCGGGTGCCGAGATCACCGGTTCGGAAATCTTTGCTTTGGACGTAGGCAAGGTCAGTACTAGTGCTGATTCTAACGGAATTAATTACTCGTATATTTCCGGCGTGTCGGCTGCTGACGATGGGCTAACCATTGGCCAAGTATTAGCCGGTGGGCCAGGAATGTCCAACTCCAGCCTGAGTTCCAACGGCGGCAACATTGGCTCGGTCAAAGGTGTGGGTCCGGTCGCAGACATCAGGGACAGTAAATTCACCTCCACGGACGGGATGAAATATATTAGCGCTCGCGACATTAACGACAACGAGTTCCACATGCCCGGAGAATTGGAACAAATGCACGCCAGCCGCGATATATTTGATAATGAAATCAGCGTAGGTGCTTTGGGAACATTTACCGCCGCCGGGAACTTTACGGATAACGAAGTTACTGTAGCTGGCGTCGTAAAGAGCATTGACGTCAAAGGCTATTTCGATTCTGTCCTTATCTTGCAGGGCCCCAGTACCGCATACTTGCAATCGCTGACGGTCGTCGGCAACATTGCCGGGACCATAACTTCTGCCGGCAAGATCGGAAAAATAATCTCCAAAACTGGCGCTATAACGGCAGATACCAGCACTCTCTTGGGCGGCTGGGACACGGACATAGAGCTCATTGAGACTGCCTTGGGCTATACCGGCACATTGGATGTGGACGGATCACTTGGCAGATTCTATTCCTACGTCTCGTTGGGCGATGCCCCTACCGCGCCGGCTGTCGCTCCGCAGACTTTCAACATCAGAGGCGACCTGGATTACCTGAAGGTCGGCAAAGGGGTTACAGCGCACCTTTACGCTAATCTGAACGTCGGCGGAGACGTCGGCACTATGGATATCGACGGAACCTTCTACTCTAACACCAATATCAACGGAAATCTCACCAAGCTCACCCTTGACGGCGCCTTGGGCGGTCCAATCGGCGGAACTGATTACGGAAACCTGACGGTATTTGGTTATATCAAAAGTATGAAATTTAACGCCGCCAGCGACCTCGTTGCCGACCTGACGGTTGGTGGCTCGCTCAGCAAGCTTTACATGAGGGGTGGTAGCATATTAGGTGATATCACCAGCCTGTACGGTTCACTTAGTTATATTTATGTAATGAACGGAGACATTGGTGGAACTTTGACAGCCCCATCCATTGGAACCGTCAGAGTCGTGAATGGCTCAATCACTGCTGACGTCACTGCCAACGATGGCGGCATAAAATATCTCTACGTCAGGGGTGGCGATTTGGATGCTAATGTCACTGCCGCCGACGGCCGCATTGACAGCTTGTACATATATAACGGCGACGCTACAGCCGGGCACACCATCGAGGCCAGTGCCGGCTTTGGTAGAGTGTCCATTAGTAACGGCGATCTGGACGCCGACCTCGTTTCCGGCGGAATCATCAAGAGCCTGATTGTCAGGGGCAGTGACCTCACCGGCGATGTCATCTCCGATGGTGAAATCTGGTACATGAACATTGCCGGGGCCATCGACAACGCCACCGTTCGCAGTGGCGGGCAGATCAAAAGGTTTTATGCCGGCAGTTTGAATGCCGCCATCATCTCCTCTGCCTGGAACATCGGTACTGTGCTTATTAAGGGTAACATGGCCAATAGTTCTTATCTCCTGGCCGGCTACGATGTGGGCGAAGACGGAATCATCGGCACCGCAGATGATAATTTGCTCAATGGCGGGGTGGGTCACTCGGGGAACATTAAATCTTTGACTATTATGGGAATTCTGGACGGCACCGGCGGACCCACGGTCATAGCTGCTGGCATTGATCCAGTTGGCCTTGGCCCAGCCGATGGCCAAAGCGACATAACCAGAATGTTCGTTAGGGGTGGATTCTTAACTCCCGCCAATATTGCCGTCTTGGCTGACACCGGCATCTACGCACCGTTTGTCACCCTAGCTACCGCCGCGGGCGTTACCGTTGTCAGCGGCATCACCACCGTGCTGAACGGAACGGGGACAGATTTTGGGCCTGACACAGCCAGCAATACTTTGACTGATGGGGACCTGACGTTGACGCTCACGGGAGCCGGCCGAGCCAACTATAACCCAGCCACTGGCGCTTTGGTTCTGGAGCGAACCACCTCCCGCAGCACCTTGACCTTGAGATACACTGGTGTCGGAGCTTATCCGACCACCATCGACATCACCGGCTCTGATGACAGCGGCTTGGCAGCCCTCAGGATAATGGGCAATGTTACCCTTGGTGACGTACAGATAGACGGCCTCGTCAGGACCATGACAATCGTCAGTGTAGCCGACGACTCCACTTGGTCTCTGCCCGGCGGCGTAACTTCTGCCAAGCTCGCCTCCCTGACCGGTGTTGACGTCACTGCCGGCGAAGTCCGCACCTGGACCATGACCGGTGCATTCAATTCCACCGGTTTTGGTGGTAGCTTCTCCGCTGATGCCGTCAAGTCCTTCCGCACCACCGGCGACATGCAGGCCGACCTTACAACTACTCTCGGCGACGCCACTACGGTCTACATCCGCAACGGCAATCTTACCGGCGATCTGGACATCCGCGGCACTCTCAAGACCCTGACGGTAACCAACGGCCTCAGCGGCCAAGTTGACGTTGGGCTCGGGGATATATACACGCTAAAGACGGGCAGTTTGAGCGGGGTGGTCGATGTGGCCCGCGGATTGAGCAAGAATGTCACGATAACCACCGGTGATTTCAGCGGAACATTTGACTCAGCCATGGGCATCAGCAAATTCACCGTCAGCAGAGGGAATTTCAGTGGGGCCTTGAGCACTCGCGGCGACCTGCGGACTCTCTCCGCTGCCCGTGGCGAAATGAGCGGCCAAGCTTGGTCCGGAGGCTCAATCAGAACGGCAAAGTTCCTTAGTATGGATAGCGGATTCGTCGCCGCCTCAGCCGATCTTTACACCGTCACCATTAGGGGCGATATGCTCAGCAGTTGGCTCTTTGCCGGATTTGATCCTGGTGATGATCTGGCTATAGGAGGGGCCGGGGATGATGCCGATGCTCCACTGGGTGGCACCATTAAGAGAGTAACCATCTACGGTGATATGGGACTGTCGACGATCTCTGGGGCTGTGGGGCCCGGAGCTGATGGGTATGTGGGTACTGGTGATGACGTGGTGGCGGGCACCGGCTATGTTTATCGGGTGACGGTCTACGGCCGAATCTACGGTAATTCAAACGAGGATCAAGCCTACGGCGTATATGCCGCCAGCAACATGCCGATCGTTTATCAGTATAGGAATCAGCCCTTTATCCAGAACCAAAATGCTCGTGTTGACACCATGGCCTCCATGGCCGGCAATTTAAACGTTACCGACCTGAGCATCACTTACAACTCCCTCATCGTGGACTTTAACCACCCCTTGAATTTCGACACCATTGATGCTACCACCTTTACGCTTTTGGTCTCAGTGGATAGCGACTTCGCTACGCTCGCCGACAATACGGATATCACCACCGGTGGGCTCAGCACCACCACCTACGACAGTGACGATTACGCAGTCACCCTGACCTTGGTTGGCGACACCTGGAACACTTTGGGCCTGGGCGACTATTATCAATTGACCATTGACGGTGAAACGGCCGTTGACCCTGAGGTGGTTACCGACCTCAGGGCCAGTATGCTCGATGGTGAATTCAGCGGTACGTATCCCAGCGGTAACGGCAGCCCCGGCGGAGACTTCGTTTGGGAGGGCTTCCTGGCCGATGTGGACGATGATTTTGAAGACGCTCTTGACGTCGGTTCTCTTGTAGTGCTCGATGGCGGAACACTCCTCTTCGGCTCGGCCTTCGAGAGCACTTCCGACGTGGACATCTACGGCTTCTCGGGCATAGCCGCCGATTACTTTGCCGTTGAATACCTCACCGGACCGATGGCCAAGTTAGCCCTGTTTTTCCAGGACGACCAGGGCACGCTGGCGGATACAACCGACGACTTCTTCGAAGCTGTAGCTCGCTATGAGAATATGGAGCTTTCGACTGATACTATCTTCCAGGCCTTTGAGCTTCCCGAAACAGGCGACTACTATCTGGCTGTAGTTGCGAACTCTGATACCGGAACCTACCAGCTCGAAATGACCATGAGTTCCAGTGATACCAATCTTGTTGCTGATTTGGGCGGTTCCCTGCCCACCGGCGAAGAGATCGCCTACGTTAGTAATAACATCGGCGATAACAACAACAACCTCGGGGCCAACGATCCCAAGCAGTTGGTCTATCTGAACTTCGACGGCGGAACCACCACAGATTTTACGGACTCTTCGTACGTAGGTTTTGAGGTAACGGTAGAAGCCTTTGATTCCTCCCTGCTCGATGCCGCCGTGGCTGGTTACGAGGACACCCTTATCAATGGCGGCACGGTCGATAGTACAACAATAACCGGAATTGTTGATAACATCATAAGTATCTTCCAGAATACAGCTGCTTCGCACCCAGCCGGTGCATTGACCGTCAACGAGATTGACGTCAGCAATCCCGTCGATTGGGCCACTTACACAGCCGCTACGGAGGGCCTATGGTTCACCACTGTTGACCCCGCTACGGCCCAGGGCTTGGACCCCACGGCGGACTTTACCACCATCTTTATCGGCCGAGAGACTGTGCTCTCAGGAACTACTGGCCTAGGCTTGGCCAGCAGCATCGATTTTGCCAATCTGGATAAGGCTGACAACGCCTTGGTTTTCGCCCAGAACTTTGCAGGTATGTCTTTAGCGGGAAATACGACTGATAAGCTCAACGAATACAGCCGGGCCTTTGCCAATACTACTGCTCACGAACTGGGACACGTTCTCGGCCTAAATCACCAGCCAACAGACTTTGTTACCTATGCCTTGTTGGCTGACGATCCGGACAACAATGACCTTACAGCCGACGATTCCAACACCGGTGTAGGGCTGATGGCTTATAAACCGAATCCACAACGCACGGGAGAGTTAAATGAATTAGGTACCGCAACCCTGACCAGCACAGAGTTCCCCGTCGGGTGGATTGATACCCAGGACCTGCTCTTAAGGTGGTTAGCCTGATCGCCAAAGCCAATTACTAAAACAAGCCCCCATCGCGACACATCTCGATTGGGGCTTTTGCTTTTAATAATCGCTACGTTCCGAAACCAGATCGCCACCCCAGCGGTCGCCAAACAAGTACCTTGTAACCGCCACGTAGTGGGTCTATAATGGCCCTTGGGTAATAATACCACAAAGGGGCTTTGGTGTGCTTATAATGCGGGCAATCTTCATATCTTACGCGGTTTTTGCTGCGCTTGTGCTAGCTCCAGCTGATCTTCAGGCAGGTGGCGATATCGAAGCGATCACTCGGCCCAGTAAGGATCCGACGCTTTCGTTCGTGCGGGCTGGGCGAATAGCTGAGGTACTGGTCAAAAAAGGAGACGTCGTTCAGGCTGGACAGGTACTCGTCCGCCAGGACGACGAAGCCGAACAGGTACAACTGGAGCAACTCCAAGCCCAGGCTGAGGATACCACCAGAATAGCTGCGGCACAGGCAGACCTGGATCAGAAAAAAGTGGACCTGAAAAAATACGAAGAGGCGAAAACCAAAGGTGTGGCTACGGACCTGGAAGTCGAACACGCCAAGCTGGATGTAACTATCGCCCAGTTGTCCCTCAGATTAGCCCAGTTTCAGCACGAGCAGGACAAGAGAAAACATACTGAAGCGAAAATCCAGGTTGAGCGGATGAAATTGGCCAGCCCGATTGCCGGCAAGATTGAAGAAATGTTCGTGCAACCCGGCGAATCTGTTGAGGCTCTGGAGGATGTGGTCCAGATAGTCAAGATTGATCCGCTTTGGATCGATGTGCCTGTGCCGTTGGGCAAAGCTCAAGGCCTCAAAAAAGGACAAGTAGCAGCAATCGAGTTCATTGGCTCATCTAGCCCGTCCCCTAAGGGCAGGGTCGTTCATATAGCGACTGTGGCTGACGCGGCCAGCAATACCTTGACCGTACGAGTTGAGGCTGCAAATGCAAAAGGCCGACCGGCCGGCGAACACGTCAGGGTCCGCTTTGCGGATTCGGCGGAAACAGCCAGTTCACAGACAACCAACACAGAGCCTGCCAATATTTCTCATCTCCGCGAAGAACAAGGAGTAATTAATGGCCAAACAGCAAAATGAACCGAGCGAAAAACCCATCGAAGAACAGGCACGCGAACAGACCGGCCAAAAACAGATCCGCCTGCGCATCGACGAGCGAAACATGCGGACCAGTTATGCCAATGCCTTCCGCACGAACGGAACGGCTGAGGAAGTTATGCTGGACTTCGGTCTGAATCTTGTTGCCCCCGCCGCACAGCAGCCAGCAGGGGGCCAGGGACAGCAGCAGCAACCGGAGATAATCTTCAATGTCAGCGACCGGGTAATTCTGAATTATTACTCGGCTAAGCGTCTGGCTATCACGTTGAGCCAACTGATCCGACGGCACGAGGACCAATTTGGCGAATTGGAGATGGATGTGGCCAAACGCCGTAAGAATGGTCTCTAGGGTTTATTGACCTATCGAGGTAGCCATCGATGACAGTGGACGGCACAGGAGCTTCTCAAGAAGCGCCAAGACCAAGCCCGGCTGAGATGGTAGATCGACTCAGTCGCTTCGACGGTCGTCCGGAAGAGTTTCTGGTAAATCTGCTGGAAACGCAGTGCCGACTAGCCGACGCCACCGGGGGGGCCATTCTACGGCCGGGGGCCAACAAGGCAGCGGAGGTCCTGGCTTTATATCCGCCGCCTAGCCAGGGGGCCACGCCGCCGGTCTGGCTGGCTCAGGCTGTAGAGTCGGCCGGCAAAGCTATGCCCACCAATGCTACGGTGGTCAAACCACTGCACAGCCCCGATGAACTGTATGGACAACCGGCCCAACAATATCTGCTAATGATACCTCTTCGCGGCGGACCCAGCGGCCAGGATACCAGAGGCTTGGCTGCCTTCTTCGTAAAGGCCTCTAATCCCGCGTCTTTGGCGGTCAGCCGGGAACGTCTCGAATTGACTATTAGTCTGCTCAGCCTTTACGAGATGCGACTTACACTACAGCAGCGTCAGGTGAGCCTGCAACGCCTGCGGACGGCTATGGAAACCCTGTCAGTGATCAATGATCAGGACCGCTTCGCGGCCGCGGCTATGGCCTTCTGTAATGAAATCGCTTCCCGCTGGCAGTGCGAACGAGTCAGCCTTGGATTCCTCAAGGGTCGATACGTCCATTTACGGGCTATGAGCCATACTGAGAAATTCAGCCGAAAGATGAAGCTCATTCAGGACATTGAATCGGCTATGGAAGAGTGCCTGGATCAAGACGTCGAAATAGTACATCCGGCTGAAAACGGGTCCAGCTATGTTAGTCGCTCTGCCGGCGAATTATCCAAGAGACATGGTCCCACAGCTATCGTTAGTTTGCCGTTGCGGAAAGGCGGCGGGGTGATCGGCGTTGTTACGGCTGAACGGTCGGTTGATGAGCCATTCAGTCTGGATCAGATCGAATCCCTGCGCCTGGTCTGCGAGTTGTGCACGGTTCGGCTGGTAAATCTGCATGAACATGATAAATGGTTCGGAGCCAAAGCGGCGGACAGCCTGCGCGAAGGGATAGCTGCACTGGTAGGTCCCAAACATGCCTGGGCAAAACTGGCGGCAGTTCTGATTTTTCTGGCCATACTTTTCATGGTCGTTGCCAAAGGCACTTATAAGGCGGAGGCGCCCTTTGTGCTGGAAGCAATTCAACGGCAAGTGATACCGGCACCTTTCGAGGGATATCTGGCCAGCGTGGCAGTTGAGCCTGGCGATGCCGTAGAGGCAGACAAGACGATATTGGCTACACTGGAGACGGTTGAGCTGGAAGTAAAACTGGCTGAGGTCCGAGCTGAACAGAATCGTTACCTGACTGAGGCAGCTGCGGCTATGCGAGACGATCGGCGAGCTGAGGCACAGATCGCACAGGCTCGGGCGAAGCAAGCCAGGGCTCAGATGGAGCTTCTGAAATATCGAATAAATCAGGCCCGGATAACTTCACCCGTCAGCGGACAGGTACTTAGCGGGGATTTGAAAAAGCAGATTGGTGCGCCGGTCAAAACCGGCGACGTTCTCTTTGAGGTCGGGACTTTGGGTAAGGAGTCCCTGCGAGCTGAGCTATCTGTGCCGGAAGATGAGATTGCAGAAGTCAAGGTTGGCCAAGAGGGCGAGCTGGCTACGGCTTCTGATCCGGGTATAAAGGTCAAATTCGTGGTGGTGCGGATCAATCCGGTGGCTGAAGTGGTGGATCAGAAAAACGTTTTCAAGGTCCGCGTGAGGCTGCTTGAAACTAACGAGCGCATGAAACCGGGGATGGAAGGGGTGGCTAAAATATCCATCGATAAACGTAGCTATGCCTGGCTCTGGACACACAAAATAACTAATTGGATAAAGATGAAATTGTGGCTGTGAACGCGAGGGTTCCGCATGCCTGTGGATCGGCCTACATTCAGCGAGAGTTGGTACCGGGTCGCGGATCTGCGGCCGCGATTGCGTAGCACGGTTCAAATCCATCGCCAGTACTTCCGGGGGCAGATGTGGCACGTTGTCCAGGACCCGACCAATAATCAGTTCTTCAGATTGAACGACTCGGCCTACCACTTTGTAGCTCTGCTCGACGGCCAACGGTGTGTATCCGAGGTTTGGTACATTTGCAATGAGGAACTGGCTGACAGTGCTCCTACTCAAGGGGAGGTAATCCAGCTTCTGGGCCAACTGTATGCAGCCAATCTTCTGCAGGCAGAGCTGCCTCCGGACGCTGAAGGATTATTCAATCGCTATCGTAAACGCATCAAACGCGAGGTGCAAGGGCATCTGACGAACCTGCTGTTTGTGCGTATCCCATTATTCGATCCGGACCACTTTCTGGATCGCTGGGTGGGCGTGTTCGGCAATATCTTCAGTTGGTACGGTCTGGCGGTCTGGCTGGTGTTGGTAGGCACGGGGCTGTATTTTGTGGCTGGGCGAGTTGGGGATATGGCCAGTCGTGCAGGAGGGATTCTGGATCCGGCTAATTTGCCTTACCTGTACTTGAGTTTCATATTTGTGAAGATTTGCCATGAGTTCGGACACTCTTTCGCTTGCAAAAAATTCGGACGATCCGACGGCAGCGGCGGCGAGGTCCACGTGATGGGGATTATGCTTCTGGTCTTTATGCCCATGCCATATATGGATGCCACCAGCGCCTGGGCCTTCCGCAAGGGCCGGACCCGGGCGGCGGTAGCGGCATCAGGGATGTATGTGGAACTGGCTATCGCGGCCGTGGCAGCTATGATTTGGGCTAAGACGGCCAGCCCCATCGCCTACAACGTGATGTTCATTGCCAGCGTCTCGACACTTCTATTCAACGCTAATCCGCTGCTGCGATATGACGGATACTACATACTTTCCGATTGGCTGGAAATAGCTAATCTAGCCCCGAGGTCCCGGCAATATATTTATTATCTGGTCAAGCGCTACGTCTGGGGCGTGGGTCGAGCTCAGAACCCGGCACATACGCCTGGAGAAAAATTCTGGCTGCCGGTTTACGGTATTTCCTCTACGCTTTTCCGCGTTTTCATCGTCACGAAGATATTACTGTTTGTCGCGGGCAAGCTTTTTATTGTGGGGGTCATTTTGGCTCTGGCGGCTGTGGTGGCCTGGGTATTTGTACCACTGGGCAAATTCCTGCATTATCTGGGTACCAGCGGGGAGTTGGCCCGGGTACGGCTGCGGGCGGTGGTCTCCACGGCGGCAATGGTAGCTGGAATTGCAATAATCATCGGATTGATCCCCGCGGCGGATCGCGGCAGGATCGAAGGAGTGGTCGAGCCGAGCCGACTGGCTATCGTGCACATGGCGGCTGACGGATTTGTTACAGACTTTATGAGCTCTGAACAAAAGGTTTCTCCGGATGGGCCGCCACTACTGAAAGCACAAAATCCTGACCTGGAAACTCAGTTGGAGCAATTAGAGGCGCGGAGGGAGCAACTAAGGGTTCAAAAACGTCTGGCCCAGACGCGGGAGGTGGCTGGGACGCAAATTCTGAGTAAGCAGATCGCGGCACTGGAAGAACAGATTCAACGGGTAGAAGATCAACTACGGTCATTGGAACTTCATTCGCCGTTAGAAAGTGAAGGAATATGGATAGCTCCCAACATCGAGCGGTTCAAAGGTGCGTTCATACGTCGGGGAGATAGAGTGGGGTTGGTGGCAAGCCTGGATGATCTATTCATCCGAGCTACCGCTGGGCAGGAGGTGGCGGCAAGACTAATAGCTGAGGCTAAGGGAAAATACGGGACGGTGGAAATTCGCGTTAAGGGCAGGCCTGATATGGAGCTACGGGGCAATATTGAAAAAATTCTGCCGGCTGGTCAGGAAAGATTGCCCTCGGCGGCTTTGGGCTATGCGATGGGCGGCTCGATGGCTACTGAACCGGGAGACGAAAAAGGTATAAAAACGGCTGCGCGGTTTTTCGAGATACACATTGAACCTATTGTCAGTGAAGGTGCGGAAAATAGAGAAAACGTGCGTCTGTTCAGCGGACAACGGGTAATTGTTCGATTCGAAACGCCGCCCAAACCGCTGATGGTTCAGTGGTACAGATCCCTGTTACAGATGCTGCAACGAAGGTTCCATATCTAATCGTGATCTCCATTCCAAGTACAACATGGCGGATGCTGGCCCAGCGAAGAGCCGGCGAGAACCTGGCCAAAGGGCTGGATGCTGTTTGCGACAAGGCTGTGGGGCTGGCCGGTAGGATGGTACCACGCCAGCGGCAGTTTCTCGAGCGAGCCAAGCGCATAGTCGCCTTGGAAGAACGCTTTACCCGGATGGCTGACGCGAACCTGCGTGAACAGGCTGCCCAACTGCGTGACGTCTTTCGATGTGGGCGTGAAACTCCGGCACAACTTGAATTAGCTTTCGCTTTGGTTCGGGAAGTGGCGGCTCGGCAGTTGGGCGAAAGACCATACTTGGTGCAGATCACCGGAGCCTTGGCGCTTGAGGCCGGCTGTGTCGCAGAGATGGCTACCGGTGAAGGCAAGACCTTGGCGGCGACGATGCCGGCGACTATTGCGGGCTGGCGGGGTCGTGGCTGCCATGTCATTACGGTAAATGATTATCTGGCTCAACGCGATGCCGCGTGGATGGGTAAGATATACCGCTTCTGCGGGTTGAAGGTGGCCCATATCGAACCGGGCATGTCCTCGGCAGACCGTCGGACGGCATACTGGGCGGATATCACCTACTGCACAAACAAAGAAGTTACCGCAGACTTTCTGCGAGATCGCCTGGCTCTGGGCAAATGTCGGGATCTGTCATCGGCTTTGCTGGCCAAGATGGCCGGCGGAAACATTGGCCAAATTGATCGGCTGGTACAACGAGGTCTGCATTACGCCATCGTAGATGAGGCCGACTCGGTCCTTATTGACGAGGCGGTCACGCCGTTAATTATCTCCGGTGATGCGCCCAATCCGGAGCAAATTGAGACTTTCACTCAGGCGGCTAAGTTGGCTGCGGAATTAGATTCCGAACGGGATTATCGCTTCGACTATCGCTATCGTGAAGTAGAACTGACGGCAGTGGGTAAGCAGCATTTGGATGAGTTAGTTGAGCCGCTGGGCGGGCTATGGAAGGGTATTCGCCGTCGTGAGGAAATGGTTATTCAGGCACTGACGGCTAAAGAACTTTATCAACAGGATAAACATTACGTGATAGATGAAGGTAAGGTGGTTATAGTCGATGAGTTCACGGGACGACTTATGCCCGATAGAACGTGGCGAGACGGGCTGCACCAGGCTATCGAGGCCAAGGAAACTCTTGAGGTCAATCTGCCCAAGGATACGTACGCACGAGTGAGTTTTCAGCGATTCTTTCGACTGTACCGGCGGCTAAGCGGGATGACCGGAACGGCCAGTGAAGCCTGGCAAGAGTTCTGGCAGATATACCATATGCCGGTGGTGGTTATACCGACGAATCGGCCTTGCATACGTGAGTATCGGATGGACGCGGTGTATGCCACAGAAAAGTCTAAGTGGGCAGCAATTGTAGAAGAAATCAAGCAAGGGCATGAGACTACCCGTCCAATCCTGGTGGGAACTCGCAGCGTCAGGGCCAGTGAACACCTGAGCCAATTACTGCGGGAAGAGAAACTGGAACATGAGGTGCTCAATGCGGTTCGGCACGCTGAAGAAGCACAAATAGTGGCTGGGGCAGGGGGTGCGGGGAAAATTACTGTGGCTACGAACATGGCGGGCCGAGGCACGGATATCAAACTCGGTCGGGGCGTGGCTGAACTGGGCGGCCTGCACGTTATAGCGAGCGAAAGACATGAGGCGGGTCGAGTTGATCGGCAACTGTTCGGGCGATCCGCACGCCAAGGAGACCCGGGAAGCGCCCAAGCGATAGTCAGCCTGGAAGATGAGTTGGTGCAGCGTTATGCCAAGCATCTGAGCGGCTCACTTTGCCGGCGCTACGGGGGAAGTAACAGTAACGTGTCCTCAAGGCTAAGCCGGCGAGTATTCCACCTGGCTCAACGGCGGGCACAACGCATGGCCCTGCGGCAACGCAAGGGGGTGCTTCGCAGCGACGATTGGCTGGAAGAATACCTCGGTTTCGCCGGCAGTGAGCTGTAAGCTGCCTGCGACAAACATCATCACAAACAGCTAGAGCAGGAGACCAGTTGATAGTAGAGAGCAGGGAAAACGAAGCCTACAGTGTGGATTTCATGTCGGATAATGTGTACCATGGGTACCGGACTCGGGTTTCAATCTTAGCGGGCAATCGCACCCGTGAGAGTTTGGCTCTTTATATGGGCCAAAGATGGGGAGTAGATCAGGTAATGGTAGGACGTTCCAATCAACAGGACCATCGTTAGTATGGATTCGAATCTTAGTCATTTAGACAAGCTCGAAAACCAGAGCATTTTCATTATTAGAGAGGCCTACAGCCAATTCAGAGATGTGGCCATGCTCTGGTCGATCGGGAAGGATTCAACTGCCCTTCTGTGGCTGGTCCGCAAAGCCTTTTTCGGCAAGATGCCGTTTCCGGTGGTGCATATCGACACAACCTACAAGTTTAAGGAAATCTACGACTTCAGGGACAAATATACCAAAGAATGGGACTTGAGTCTTATCGTGGCCAAAAACGAAGAGGCTCTAGGTGAGAATATGGGTCCGACCAAGGGAAAGTTCCAATGCTGCAACGAACTAAAGACCGTTGCCCTGAAACAGGCCATTGCCAAGCACGGTTTCAAAGCTTTGTATCTGGGGATCAGACGTGATGAGCACGGCATCCGCGCCAAGGAGAGAGTCTTTAGCCCCAGAGATGAGGACTTCGAATGGGACTATAAGAATCAGCCTCCCGAACTCTGGGATCAGTACAAAACCAAGGCAGCCGAGGAAGAGCACATCCGGGTGCATCCGTTGCTCGGCTGGCGAGAGATAGATGTCTGGGAATATGTCCAAAGAGAAAAGATACCGGCTGTCAATCTATACTTTGCCAGAAACTCCAAACGCTACCGCAGTATCGGATGCGCAACCTGCTGCTCGCCCGTAGATTCCGAGGCAGACACCATAGACAAGATAGTCGAGGAGTTGAAGACCTCCAGAATTTCCGAGCGGAGCGGACGCGCCCAGGACAAGGAAGACGACTACATGATGCAGAAATTAAGATCTTTGGGATATATGTAGATGGATGTGCTTAGTTTCGTTATCGTAGGCCATGTCGACCATGGCAAGTCGACACTGATTGGCAGACTACTTTTCGACACCGATTCGCTCCCCCCGGATAAGATCGAGGAAATCCGAAAGGCCTCCACCGGCCAGGGCAGACGAACCGAATTCGCCTATCTGCTGGACCACCTCGAGGAAGAACGCCAGCAGGGCATCACCATCGACACCACTCAGGTCTTTTTCAAAACCCCTAAGAGACGCTACGTAATAATCGACGCTCCCGGGCACGTGGAATTCGTCAGGAACATGATTACCGGCGCTTCCCAGGCAGAAGCGGCCGTGCTGATCGTCGACGCAGCCGAGGGGGTAAAGGAGCAAACCAGACGCCATTCATATATGCTCTCGCTGCTGGGGCTGAATCAGGTTGTTGTCGTCCTGAACAAAATGGACCTGGTAGATTTTTCCAGCGAGCGTTTCGATTCCGTCAAAGAGGATGTCCGGCAATGGCTCGAAGCTATAGGCATCCAGCCCATTCTGTATATTCCCATTTCCGCAATCGAAGGTTACAACATCGCCCAAAGGTCTGAGAATATCCCCTGGTACAACGGCCCGGCCTTTCTGGAGAGTCTCGACAGTCTGCACAACAAACAGTCCGCCCGGGACAAACCTATGCTGCTGCCCATCCAGGACGTCTACAAGATCGCAGATAAGCGGATAAATGTCGGCCGCATCGAGGCCGGTACTATCCAACAAGGCATGGAGATAAAGATCATCCCCAGCGGCCAGACAACAACCGTCAATTCCATAGAGAAATTCCTCCAGGACACCGACAAAGCCCTGGCCAGTGAATGCATCGGCATTACAACTGCCGATTCCGTCTTCCTCGAACGAGGCAACATAATCTGTTCTCCAGGCAAAGAGCCAACCCTCACCGACAGGATTCCTGCCAGTGTCTTCTGGATGTCAAAACGCGATTTTACCAAAGGCCAGAAGCTGACCCTGCGATGTGCGACCCAGGAGACCCCCTGCAAAATAGAGACGATCGGCAAAAGGATTAACTCAGCCACGCTCGAAGTTATTGAAGAAAATGCCGAGGTCCTCAAGAACCTCGAGGTTGCGGAAGTTATTATCAATACCAAAAAGCCCATTGCCATCAGGAACTTCAACGATGTTCAGGAATTAGGCCGCTTCGTCCTTGTTCAAGATGAAAACACCTGTGCCGGCGGAATCATCACCGGGGTGAATTGAAAATGTCTGCCAACCCAAGAACGATAATCATCGGCCTCGACGGCGTACCTTTCGGTATGCTCAAGGCCTTTGCCGACGCTGGCGTTATGCCCTGCACCCGGGCAATCATTCGGGACGGATTCTTTACGCCGATGCAATCCTCGATCCCCGAGGTCTCCTCCGTCGCTTGGCCGTCGATCATCACCGGCCACAACCCGGGCCAGCACGGAATCTTCGGCTTTGTGGATATGATTCCTGACTCATACAAGTTCCGTTTCCCTAATTTCAAAGATCTAAAAGCCGAACCGTTCTGGAATCTCTGCTCGGGACAGGCTGTTATAGTCAATGTTCCCTCTACGTACCCCGTTCGTCCGATGAACGGCGTGCACATCTCCGGCTTCGTCTCCATAGATTTCGAAAAAAGCGTCTATCCGCAGTCCCTGCTCCTCGAGCTGCGCAAGCTGGACTACCGTCTGGATGTCGACGCCCGGAAAGCGCACACTGCCATGGACGAGTTCCTACAGGACGTGGACAAATCTCTAACGGCACGAATCAAAGCCCACCAATTCCTTTGGGATAATTACGACTGGCAGGTCTTCATGCTCGTCTTTACCGGCACCGACAGGCTCATGCACTTCCTCTGGGACGCCTATGAGGACCCAGCCCACAAGCACCACGACTTCTTCCTGGATCACTTCAAAAAAATCGACCAGGCAATCGCCGAAATCACCGCCAAGCTCACTGCCCCCGACTCACTGATAATTCTTTCCGACCACGGCTTTGAAAAACTCGAGAAAGAAGTCTACGTAAATCACCTCTTGGCCAGTGAGGGTTTTTTGGCCTTTGAACAGGGCGCAGAGCCAAAGCCCGTTAATATGGCTTCGGCCACCAAGGCCTTTGCGCTGGACCCAGCCCGGCTATACATAAATCAAAAGGGTAAGTTCCAAGCCGGCAGCGTTTCTGAAGCGGACAAAAGCGCTTGCCTGGCCGATCTGGAGCAGCTTTTCTCATCGCTGGAGATTGACGGCCGAAAGGTCATTAAACATATCTACAGGAAGCAGGACATCTACGCAGGCCCGCACCTTAACTCCGCCCCGGACTTGGTCCTGCTCGCCGACACCGGCTTCAATCTCAAGGGCGCCATGACCTCTAAGCAGCTCGCCGCCAAGGGGCCGTTCACTGGCAAGCACACCTACCCCGACGCCTTTTTGTTGGTCAATAACAAAGACCTCACCGCCGACCTGTCCGAGAATCCCTGCGTTACTGATGCCGGCAAACTCATCAAATCCTGTGTCAGTTGAGATGACTTTGGGGACCCCAAGCGCACAGAGCTTGCACGCTTACATATAATCGGAGCCAGTCACCAACCCGCCGTTAGGATATTCATATACTTCGATAGCCTCAATTTCACTACGTCGCGGATCCTTAGCCGATGTCAGTTTGAACCAGTACTGCCACGGGCTGGACACAACGAAGACCTCGTCGCCCCACATCGGAAAGCCCATAGCGAATCGGCCAATCCGTCAGGCCAGCTCTGCAACGACCACTGCCAGTCCTGGGGCATCGAACGTCAGTATCTCTTTATATCGGGGTTTTGCCAACGACTTCCGTTCTGGTCTAGGCCCTTCCGGGAGGCTAGAAAAGCAGGAAGATTCTTGACAATTCGGCCTAAGGACAACAGAGTGTTGATGTTATTATGGATTCTCGGCAGTTATGTTTTGGATCTTGGTGGCCTGAGGAATCAAGGTGAAGCTCAGAAAATTCAGGCTACAGAACTCGGACGACTATTAGTTGAGCTTGTTTTGAAGGTCGAGGAATTGGAGCCAGTATGTCTTTCGAGAGTAAGCTGCATCATTATCCCAACATTCTGATCGTCGTAGTGGACTGCCTTCGCGCGGATTATTGTCCTGTTCAGAGCGATTCAAGGCTGAGGGCGTGGCCAAAATTGGTCTCCCGAGGCACCACTTTCACCCAAATGATAAGCTCAGCCTCGACTACACCAGTATGCTTCGGTAGCTTGCTGACCGGGCAGTATTCATTTGTCCATGGGATTCAGACCATGCTCAGCGGTAAGCGGCTGAACGAAGACGTTCAGACACTACCTGCAACTCTGAAGCAGTTGGGATATTCAACCTACGCATACGTGACTGGGCCGTTGGATCCGTGCTTCGGTTTGGCTAAAGGCTTTGATGTCTACGAACACCGCGTACGGGCCAAGACAATTTACACGGAATGGGGGCAATCATTTATCAATACTTTTCGTGAGAGGCATTCCCAGGAACCGACATTTGTACTACTCCACTGTTTTGAGTTGCATACCCCTCGGGTTCTCAACGGTCTTCGAGCCCCGAAGAACAGCGAACTGGAATACGACTTGGCTTGGCGGCAGCTTGACGCGAGGATTGAGGAGCTACTTGAGCAGATAGAGGAAAACACCATTGTCATCTTAACTGCGGACCATGGCGAGAGGATTAGGCGCCGGTCGGATCGCTTCTGGTGGGGGCACCTTTACCGAAAACTGCGTGAAAGCCTTGGTCGTCCATGTCGCCCTGATGATTTTAGAAGGCACAGTTTCCACGTCTTTGAAGAGCTAATTCATATCCCTTGTGCCATCGCTGGCCCCGGCATACCCGAAGGCACGGTAATCAGGGACCAAGTTCGGCAAATTGATCTCATGCCCACGATATTGGATTTACTCGATCGCCAACCACTTCCGCCTACACATGGGCAGACATTGGCACCTGTCTTACACGGCAAACAATTGCCGGTTGAGCCTGCCTACATCCAATCCGGCCGCTCTGACTCTCTAAGGGATTGGCACGGCTTGCGAACCGAGAAATGGAAGTACGCCGAACGTCCGCGAGATAAGCGAGACCTCGATTGTTGTCCTATGCTGTTTGACCTTATTGCTGATCCCCATGAGCGGCACAACGTCGTTCGCAAGTATCCGGAAGTGGCCCTGCGGTTGCGGCACCAGCTGGATGAACTCTTGCACAACTCGCAACAGGCTTCCAAGCATCCGGGCCAAGAAATGTCGCCTGAGGAACAAGAAAGACTAACGGAACAATTGCGGTCTTTGGGATACCTCTAGAACTCATTTGATAGCCGTGGGCAGTGCGAACTGGCGGGCTGCGCTGATTGGTGCTGCGAGCCAAGGGCATTGCCTGTGAAGTTGCCATTTTGCCGGCGAGTCTCTGGGCCTGTGATGGTCCAGGTGTGCCGTGCAAAGGTTCGTTGTTCCAGCAGGTGAAAGTCCTGCCCCGGTAGCGGTCGTCCCGGCCGGGTAGCTATCCCAGCAGTCATGGCGGCAACAAAGTGGCTGAAGCCTGGGAGACAGAAGACGGCGTCAGGCCGTCTGCAAGTTGGCAGAGCCCGGCAGCGTTCGCGGCGACGTGTGTTTCTTCGAATTCAGCTACGCTTCCCACAAACTCTCGGATGGAACGACATTTTTACACGGTGATGTTACGCATTGGCCCACCCCTAGTCGTGTCCCGCGTCACATGGGTCTGATCCCCGAGCTGGTGATGCTGTCGCTTTTGGCAGTAGTCGCCTACAGCTCGATTTGGCTCATCTTTCAGCCGCTTGGCAGCCATCTAGAACATCCTCGGCGATCACTACCCAGTTTGAATCCATCTTGTTAACGTGCGGGTTGAAGAACGTCACCTCGTGATTCTCCGTCGACCGGAACACTGCCCCAAGCAGGTCGAGAAACTCCCCCGCCGGTTTCCAAGCCGACCACAGCGCGAAGACGCCGCCGGGCCGAAGGCAGCCGGCCAGGCCTCGCAGGCCCGTGGTGCTGTAGAAATCGCCATGTCGGGTCTGGAGCCAGGAATTCGGCGAGTGGTCGATGTCCAGCAGAATTGCATCATACTGCTGCTCAGGGGCGGCTTGACCAACGTGCTCGAAGAAGTCACCCGCGACCAGGAAACAACGCCGGTCGTCCATCAACGTCTCAGCCATAGGAACCAGCCGGTCGCGATGCCAGGCGATCACCGGTGTAAGCAGTTCGATGACCACCAGCCGTTGAACATTTGGATGCTCCAACGCCTCAGCCGCCGTGTAGCCCAGCCCCAACCCGCCGACAAGCACATTGAGCGGCCGATCGTCTCGGCCCTCCAGTGCCAGCCGCGCCAAGGCCCGCTCGCTGGCGTTGACTGTGCTGGACATCAGCATCTCGCCATCAATCGTGACTTCGTATACCAGCTCGCCAGGCAGCGCCGGACAGCTGCGCCGCCGAAGCACGAGTTCGCCGAGGGATGTCTTCTGATAGTCCAGTTCCTCAAAAAGCAGTGCCATCATGTCCTTTCCGTCTCGTCGACCTTGCCCTCTGCGGGACCGACCCCTCTATTGTCAATTATCCGGAGTTGTTTTATTTGATTGAGCATCATTGCGTGCTTCGAGTTCTTCCCACCGGGCAAACGCCTTGGCCAACTTTTGTTGCACCTGCTTCAGTTCGCTGTTGAGTCGACTGATTTCTGCCGCGGACTTCTTATAGAAGCTCGCGTCCGACATCACCCCATACAGTTCGCCCTGCTTGTCCTCGAGCCTCTCGATCTGGGCGGGCAACACTTCCAACTCGCGCTGCTCCTTGAACGATAGCTTCTTCCTAGCCGGGGCGGCAACCTCCTTGGCGGCGACATCTTTTTTTCTTACTACAGTCTTTTTGTTCTCCTGCGGTTTGGCCTTGCGGGACTGATCTTGTCGCACCCAATCGTCGTATCCGCCTACATACTCCCCGATCTTCCCGTGGCCTTCGAGAACCAGCACGCTAGTGACGACGTTGTTCAGAAACGTCCGGTCGTGGCTGACCATTAGCACCGTGCCGGGATACTCCACCAGCAGATCTTCCAGCAGCTCCAGGGTCTCGGCATCCAGATCGTTGGTCGGCTCGTCAAGCACCAGCAGGTTGGAGGGTTTGGTCATCAGCTTTGCCAACAGCAGACGGTTTCGTTCGCCGCCGGACAACTCGCAGATCGGGCCTCGAGCCCGTTGCGGTGAAAACAGGAAGTCTTGCAGGTAGCCCAGCACGTGGCGGCTGTGGCCGTTCACAGTGATCATCTGGTTATCGCCGGCAACGTTCTGCTGGACCGTGAGCGTCTCATCGAGCTGGGCATGAAGCTGGTCGAAGTAGGCGATCTCCAGACGTGTGCCCTGCCGGAGTTCGCCCTGCTGCGGCGTCAACTCGCCAAGCAATACCTTCAGCAACGTGCTCTTGCCCGAGCCGTTAGGGCCTATGATGCCAATCTTGTCGCCTCGCATGATTCGCGTGGTGAAGCGATCGATGATCACATTCTGGCCGTAGGCGAAGCAGGCATCCTTGATTTGGGCCACCAGCCTGCCCGAAGGCGTGGCGCCTTGCAGTTGCAGCTTGGCCGTGCCCACAACGTCTGTGCGGGCTCGCCGTTGCTCTCGCATCTTCTCCAACGCTCGTCGTCGACCCTCGTTCCGAGCCCGCCGTCCCTGGACCCCTTTCCTGGCCCACACCTCTTCCTGTTGCAGTTTCTTGTCAAACACGTGCGTTTCGTGGGCCTGGGCCTCCAGTGAGGCGTACTTGCGGTTTACGAAGGTGTTGTAGTCGCACAGCCAATTGTTCAGATGTCCGCGGTCGATCTCCAGAATGCGGGTGCTAAGCCGCTGAAGGAAGGCACGGTCGTGTGTCACAAACAACAATGTTCCCGGGTAGTCCAGCAAGAACTCTTCCAGCCAGAGGATGGCCTTCAGGTCGAGGTGGTTGGTTGGTTCGTCCAGAAGCAGCAGGTCCGGCCTGCTGACCATCGCCCGCGCCAGCAGAACGCGCCGCTTCATGCCGGCCGAGAGTTCCTCGAACAGGGCGTCTGCCGACAGACTCATCCTGGACAGCACCGTTACGATCTCCTGGTGCATTGACCAGGCGGAGTTGGCCTCCAACACGTGCTGCAGGGCGTACAACTCATCGAGGTGCCTTGGGTCGGGATCCAACTCGTCCCGGCGACTGACCTGATGATACTGGGCCAGTGCTGTACCCATCTCCCCCAGGCCCGCCGCCACCAGGTCATAGATGCTGCTGTACAGTTCCTGTGGGACGTCCTGGGTCAGGCAGGTCTCGCGTAGGCCGACCATGCGGATCACCTCGCCGCGATCAGGAGCAATCAGCCCGGTGAGCAATTTCAGTAGCGTGCTCTTGCCCGAACCGTTACGGCCCACCAGCGCAATTCGTTCGCCCGGCTCGATCTGCAAGTCGATGTCTTCCAGCACCGGCTCGCCGTCATAGCTGAAACTCACACTACGAAGACCTACTAAAGCCATGTTTCACATGCACCGTTCGACAGTTACGTACCAGTATTCGCCGAGTGACCTGCCTTTAGTTGCCAGGCGGCGTTTTTGCTTGATACTCAGAAGGATGCGTTTTCGGCCAAGCTTCTCCCGCAGGATTTTGTTTTCCTCGCGGAGATAAGCTATAACTTTCTGTTGTTGCCGACTCATCCATCCGGCAACGGCCACGGTAAATAGTGTCCATGGTTTCCAAATCATGGTGGCATTGTAGCGGGAAAGAACGGTATGTAAATAGAATCTCTATGCCCTCCTTATTCTCGTTCGCCAAGGCAAATAACAGTTCAAAATTGAGATTTGCTTAAGATCCGTAAATCCTTGTATAATAAGCTGGGCAGAATTTTCGGTAGGGACACCGGTGCTTAGGAAGTGATAAGAGAGTTAAAGTTGCCTCATGCCATTTAAGAAGTTACGGCTTATCAAGCCACTGCTCAGTGCTGTTCATTCCGAAGGTTACACGATTCCCACTGCGATTCAACAAGAAGCCATTCCCCACGTGCTGGAGGGCAGGGACCTTCTGGGCTGCGCGCAGACGGGAACCGGCAAGACGGCCGCCTTCGCGCTACCGATCCTTCAGCGTTTGTATTTACGTGTAACGAAACCAAAGTCGTCCAGGCAGATGAGAGCTGCGAAGCGTTCCAAGCGGATCCGCTCGTTGATTCTGACGCCGACTCGCGAGCTGGCTGCTCAGATTGGTGAGAGCTTTCGGGTGTACGGCAAGCACACGGGGTTGCGGCACACGGTTATCTTTGGCGGTGTGAAGGAGATACAACAGACGCGAGCTTTGCATCGGGGGGTGGATATTGTGGTGGCTACTCCGGGGCGGCTGCTGGACTTGATGAACCGGCGAGTGTTATCGCTGAGTGATGTGGAGATATTTGTTTTGGACGAGGCGGATCGCATGCTGGACATGGGTTTTATTCCGGACATTCGCCGAGTGATTGAACAGTTGCCGAACCGTCGACAGACGCTGATGTTTTCGGCGACGATGCCCGGGAAGATTCGCGAGTTAGCCAAGACAATCCTTCATAGTCCGGTGCATATCACAATAGCGGCGGAGTCTCTGGCAGCTGACACGGTGGAGCAGAGTTTGTATTTCATCGACCCGCGGAGCAAGCAGGCGTTGTTGAAGCAGCTTCTTGATGATCCTAAGATTACGCGAGCTTTGGTGTTCACTCGTACGAAATACGGTGCTGACAAGGTGGTTCGTCGGCTGGTCCAGGGAGATATTATCGCCCAGGCGATTCACTCCAATAAGTCGCAGCACGCTCGGTTGAAGGCATTGGCTAGTTTTAGAAATGGCGAGACGCGAGTGTTGGTCGCTAGCGATATTGCTGCGAGAGGCTTGGATGTCGATGACATTTCGCACGTGATCAATTATGATCTGCCCAACGTGGCGGAGACGTATGTTCACCGTATCGGTCGCACGGGCCGAGCTGGCGCTGCGGGGCAGGCTATCTCATTTTGTTCTGATGATCAGCGCAACTACTTGCGTGATATTGAGCGTTTGTTGGGCAGAGCCATTCCCGTGTTGCAGCATTCGATTAAAAGCAAACCGCTGGAGTTTTGGAAATCGCAGGCTGGCCAGAAGCCAAAATCGAAGACTGGTAAGAGGCCGAAAGCAAAGGTTGGCAAGAAGCCGAAATCGGGGGCTGACAAGAAGGGGAAATAAGCGGGGGTTAGTATGTGTCAGTATGGTGGCAGGAGGTGTTGACCTGTCCCCGATTTACGTACCAAGCTCGGCTCATATTTTCACTAAGTTTGCATCAGTTCTCGGGGGCAGACCAGAATTGTACCACAAGCCAAGTTAGGCTGCCGTGTACTTGCACTGCAAGCAAGCACTGGGCGGCAGCGCATTTACAGCGTGCAGGCCGCAAAACTACGCGCCAAGATGCGCTATGGCAGAGACCTCCGGGTTATGAGCTGTATTAGGCCCGAAATCCTAACTTCAGCTAACACCCGAACTTGCGCCTAATGCCTTCCTCCACAGAGAGTAACTAAAATCTGCATGTTGCGCATAGTGTACCATGTTGCGCACGATTTGGGCACAATTTGGGCACAGTCGCCTTGGCGAGCCAAAAACGCTGGTCCCTATATCTTGCTTCCACAGTCACTGCAATACTCTCCTCTGGCCAAGATCGTGTGATCACACACAGGACATCGCCGGATCAAACCAGAGCGGCCTGCAGCCTCTCTAGCGGGTTTGACCAGTAGAATTAACAGGGCAACAATGATCGTGATAGCCGTCCCTGTCAGGAACTCTGTCCTGACGTATTTGGCCATGTCGATCACACCCTTGTCTTGAAGCCAGTTGATAACCAGCCACATGTTTGCTAAAAGAAAAATAGCCGCAACGAGAACCAAAACGATTGTCTTTCGAATACCGAGTGTCATGAGATACCACCTTTCTGGGTTAGTGATCCAGACTAAAGGATAGCGCGATTTTGAGCAGCGCGCAAGTGATTTCTCAACATTATTTTTGGATTTGACCTAACTTAAGTGCCTACGCGCAGTTAGCGCAAGGGATTTTCTTTCTGCTATGCCAGATAAATTGAAACTTATTTCCGCCCCTCGTTTTTCTTGCGGTGTTTTCTTCGCTTCTTTTGAGGAGACGGGAGAGACTTCCTGTCCTTCGCCTTGCTCTCGATTCGCTTGGCGATCTCGTCAAACTCCCTGTCTGCCTGGGCAGCTTCCTCAAGCAGGCGTCTCTGGTTGAATTTCTCATATTGCTCCAGGGCCAGGGACTGGGCTACCTCCATCGACACCTTGCCGGGCTCATCAAGGATTTTCCGCTCGTTGAACCGAAGGAAGGCATCGAGCTTCACCCGCCAGTCATGCATGTAGAGTGGCTGACGGCGATGGGCCTGGTCCTCGGCATAGTCAAGGTACATGACGACGATCCGATTGAGCTCGGAAATCTCCTTGGTGTTCAAGTAGTTCTTGGCCACAGTCACGTCCGCCCGGCGCACCTTCGCTCCTTTCCAACTCGTCAGTCCCATGTTGGGTTTGGCAGCGTCGGCCCGCTGGGCGATAAGCTCGGCGGCGGTCCTGCCGCTAATGGCCCAGTGCAGCTTGTTCTGCACGATCTGGAAAAATTCGTGCGTGGGTTCGGCGTTGGGGTCGTAATCGATAGCCAGAGTGTAGATGTCACGGATCTTCTGGTAGAAGCGTTTCTCCGAGGCCCGGATGTCCCGGATGCGTTCCAGAAGCTCGTCAAAATAGTCAGCCCCGAGCGTACGGCCCTCTTTGAGCCGTTCGTCATCCATCGTGAAGCCCTTGACGAGGTATTCGCCCAGCCGTTCGGTAGCCCACTGGCGGAACTGCGTCCCCCGGTGTGAGCGTATCCGATAGCCCACAGCCAGGATCATGTCGAGGTTATAGTGCTTGACAGCCCTCTGGACCCGCCTAGATCCCTCCGGTCGAACTATCAAGTAATCCTTAATAGTTGGCTGTTCCACCAACTCTCCTTCTTTCAGGATATTTTTGATATGGATGTTAATATTGGCTACCGTGGTTTGGAACAGCTCCGCCATCCCTGCCTGAGTCAGCCAGACCGTCTGGCCCTTCAAACGAACCTGGATACGGCTCTGACCGTCCTCGGTCTGGTATAGAATGATCTCGGAGCGATTTTCCGGCATATCTGGCGCGCCGTTACTCATCTTTTCCTTTCCAGCATTTTACCCACCGCCCTGAGTAAATTTACTGGCGATAGATAGTTTTGTCTATACGCAAGCAGCACGCCCCATAGCCTTTTTTTACCGCATATACAGCAATATGGCTGGGGTTCCATGTTTCGTCCGGGCCTACGCTGCGTCTCGATGGTAGCTCTTAAGCAGGCCGCGGCCGATTACATCACCGAAACGGAGAGGGGGGGATTCGAACGGATTCGAATCGCTCAGCTCTTCACACAACTATACTTACAGCAAAAGGCTTGCAATTTCAAGAACTTAGATGCTCTCGAAAGCCTACTATCTTCGCACGGTTTTTTACTATGATTTACTCCATTTTGAGGGCAACTTGAGGGCAGGGTGCATGTGACGTTTGTAGGTAGATTTTTCATGCGGCCAGGGGATTTCCAGACCAGAGTCGGTCCCATTGCTGGTTTAGCCAAGTAATCCGTAGGGCTAAGGGATGTGGAGTTGGCTTACGTAAGGCAGAAGTACGGCAGTGTATCGGTTCAGCCGAATTGGACCAACCCCACTGACAAACACCTATCAATACCACACTGATCCATAGCAGAAACCAGTTTTTCCAAATAGTCCGGTCCGTCCAACAGGTGTGCGTGGGCATCGATGATTCTCATACTTGACTTATTCTTTTCTCACAGAGTGCCTCTCAAATTTCAAGAATCTTCTTTCCAACCTAATCTGCCAGGGACACATAGATGGCGGCTAGAACCAAAGAATTAGGCCGCGGAGCTTGTCAAAATCGATCGGTTTTGCAAACATGGCTTCTGTCAATAGCAATAATTTCTTTACACTCACTATGATCAACCGGCATTGGTGAGTCTCGATCGGCCCAATAGTTATGGTATTTCTGCATTGAGTGGGCCACCTGAGCGATATTGCCCAAGGGCGTGCCCGGATAGACCCCATATGTAAGCATCAGTCCGCCAACCTGTGAGCCTAAAGTAGCAACACAATCGTGTATGTGTCGGTCGATCTCTTGGGGCGTACCAAAGACGGTGATCTTTTGCCGATCTATGTCCAGATCAATACAACCCTTTTATCCTACAATTTGTTTTAGATTGTCCAAGCCATTGACCATATCCTGGGGATTGAGAATGGTCACACCGATCTCCAAAAGGTCCGGGATTATATCCAGTATCCAGCCATCGCTATGAAAATAGACTTCTACGCCAGCCTGGCGGCAGGGCTGACAGACTCTGGCAAAGGCTGGCTTGAGGAATTTCCGCCAGAGGTCTGGACTTATTGGCAGTGAATTCTGGTGCCCCAAATCATCACCGCTATTAAGAACATCTATGCCCATTTCAAGCCAACACTGAATTACGGCGAGCCAAAAATCCACGACCACATCCCTCAGTTCATACAGCTCTTTCCGGTCTTCAGCCAAGTCCAGCATGAAATTCTCAAAACCCCGCAGGTAGGTCAATTGTAAGTAGAGGAATCCGTGAGCAGTAGTCCCGACAGCCAGTTCACCTCGACTCTTGGCTTGTCTAATCTTCTCGGCCTCAGCCTTCCAAACCGTGTATTCAGCAGGGTCCGGAGGCTGGTATGACTTCCACGCCGACCAGTCGGCTAGCGGATGCTCAATCACCTGTCCAGCCAGATAACTCCCAGGGTAGCGCCATACACACCCCCAGGCGTCCCGCTCCGTTTTCTCCTTCTCCAGAGACACATCGCGCATCTGGGTTATGTTTACGTTCGGACACTGGGCTTGGATTTTCTGGAAAAACTCCGGGGCCTTGTCCCATACAACCCCGTTAACCAAAACATTGCAGATCACCTGGCCGGTTCCCTGACGACGAACAACTCTCAAGTACTCTTGGCGATTTGGTACGTACCCAGCCATAGCCCTCACCCTTCAGCAATAACCGACATTTCCCATGATTTCGTAACCGTTCAGGCCCTTGAAAGCCTGATGTTTATACTAGAAGCCATTTCATAACCTCCCGGAAGGGCTTTATCAGTATCAAAAACGGCGACTTTCGAGGTTATGAAATGGGCTCTAATAAATTAAGGCGGAAAAACTTATTTGCATTACCGAACAGCTACTCATAACCAACCTGTTTGGCTTTATCAAGACTTAAATGCTCCATCTCCACCATATCTGAAAGGCCTATTGCTATATTATCGCGGGCTATTAACGCATGAGCCCAGGCTCGGTCGACAGACCCGACAAAATCTGAGCCATAGCCGTGTATCTTGCCGTGCGGCACAGATGAAAGAACCTGTTTGAACATGTTTTGGCAGTAAATCGGGTCAATAATATTGGCCCAGCAAAAATCGCTGGACCACCACACCCTTCGGGAACGACAGGTTGTAACTGCCCACCAATGCCCCGCCCTAGACCACCTCGAAGCGCTTCTTCAGTCCTGC
>JAACET010000171.1 GCA_011682385.1 Actinomycetota bacterium
TTATCGGACATTTGTATCGGTTCTGTGCAATGTTTTGATGCCATCAACTGCAAACGGCTAAAGAGTTATGATCTTTGATATTCTTTCTGTGGTGAATTCTTCGCTTTCTTCAGCGTAATCAGCGAGATCTGCGTCAAAAAATCTTTCTTTCCATTTCTGCTTTGTGCGATATCTTTTCTTCCCTCCATAAAGGTGCCCTATGCTCCGGCTGTTTGTTTAGACGCCCCAGGCTCACCATGGTTCCCCATATCCGGAGAAAATATGTTTCATGCTCAGAAACCCCTTGCCAGAAAGTGAATTACGATTAATAATGGTTTCCGGAATGCAGATTTACCCCGCCAATTCTCAAGAGTCTCCAGAAAAAACGCATTTGCGGACCATTGCCCACTTGACCTTGGGTCTTCTCATCCTTGGTTTCATCTGGCGTCTGACCCGATTTGTTATGGGTTTTCCCATCTGGGGCGATGAGGCTTTTATTGTCACCAGTTTTTATACCCGCGACTTTGCCGGCCTGATCGACCCACTGGAGTACCGCCAGATTGCTCCCTTGGGTTTTATGTGGCTTGAGTTGGCTACTTCTCGCCTGCTGGGCATGTCCGAATGGGCCTTGCGAACGCCGGCTTTTGTTTGCGGCCTGTTTTCGCTACTGCTTTTCTGGCGATTTTCTCGGCGCAGCCTGGATCATTATTCTGCTCTATTGGCCGTTGGCATATTTGCTGTTTCGTATTATGTGGTCCGCCACTCGGTTGAGGTAAAACCCTACGCCGGCGATTTAGCCGTCTCGCTTGTGCTTATTTATTTGGGCTGGTCCGTGTATTGCCGAAGCGACAGCTTCACCCGTTGGCTGGCCCTTATTGTTGCCGCCCCTGTAGCCGTTTGGCTTTCGTATCCAGCCGTTTTCGTTGCCGGCTCTGTGGCCATGCTCTTGACTGTTTTGCTTTGGCAGCAGCGATCCCGGAAGGTATTCATCGGTTGTTTGATTTACCTTTTGCTTTTCGCCGCCAGTTTTGCTGCCATGTACTTTATCTACGCTCGGCCGCACGCTCAGGCCGCTGCCGGCATGTTCGAGGGCCACACTTGGCGCCGCTCCTTTCCGCCGATGGCTGAGCCTTGGCGGCTGCCTTGGTGGTTTCTCAAGGTCCACACGGGCAATCTTCTCGCCTATCCCTTTGGCGGCAAGCGTGGCGGCAGCACTTTGACCTTTATTCTGGTGATTATTGGCAGTGTGACTTTATGGCGACAACGGCGTCGACCCTTTTTGCTTTTGCTGCTGGGCCCGCTTGTTTTGATGCTGATTGCTGCTGGCCTCCGGAAGTATCCTTACGGTACTTCTGCCCGTGTAGCCCAGCACATGGCCCCAGCTTTTTGTTTACTCGCCGGTGTGGGCCTGCTCACGACTCTGCGTTTCTTTCTCAAAGACCGCTTTTTGAGGGGATGTTATATTGCCACCGCTGTAATAGCCGTCATTGCCGTCGGCGGCACGGTTCACGATATCCTTTTGCCGCAGAAGAAGTTTTCTGATCGTGCCAACCGCGATGTCCTGCGCACCTTGGCTGATAGGACTGCTCCGCACGACCAATGGATCATCTTCAATGCCACTGGCTCTGTACCTTATGCTCCTGACCTTAGCTTGTGGGGTGGTTCCGCCGCACGTTTTCGTTATTACGTTCATCGGCTCGGCCCGGAGAATGTCTACTGGTCCCCACCGCCCAGGCAGATCACCCGACCGGATGTCGGTCGAACTTGGCTGCTTGTTTATCGGGACAACAAGAGTCCCTTCCCCCAGGACTTGCTCGATCGGTATCTCAAGACAGCCCGTCGGCGATTGGGCAAACCGCAGCGGCACTGGTTTGAGTTGACTTCCCCCAAGGATCCGCCCCGCAGGCAGGTTGAGGCCATTGAGGTCTACGAGTTCCCCGCCCGCACCTAGCCTAGCCGGCCAATTCTCTTTCTTTAGGTTTACCACCCGATAAGGAGCAGGGATTTACCGATTTTGGCTTGGTTTTCAACTGTCTGAGTAACGATCAGGCGGGTCCCGACGACTGTCAGGCTGCCTGGACCACCGTTTTCCCGCCAAGAGTCCTGGGGTACAGCCGCCCGTACCAGAGCGATGATTTTCTCTATTTTTTTCGATCGTAGTTCTGTTGCAGTAGATCTTGCTCGCCTACTGCCCCTGCTGTTTCTTCGGCCACTATTGCCTCTGCCTTGCCTGGAGCGTCTATTGGAACCGCCCGGCTCGAACTCTCCGCCGCCTCTCTTGTCCTTGGTTTCTATCATCAGGTGGCTGATATCATACACTCGCGTATCGATAATCCTGGCCAGGTCTTCGGCACTGGCAATCACCACCACATTTTCTTGAACTACGTAAGACACCTTCGCCCATCCCGTCGAGAGGTTATCCAGTATGATTTTCAGGACTCGTCCCGCCGACACGTTATACAACTTCAGATTGACCGGCGTCGTTTTTTCGACGCCCGCGTTCCCCAGTGATTGCCAGTTAGCTACTATATTCGCCCCGGACTTAGCTCGCAAATCCTCCAGCGCTTCGCCCAGGGGAATCTCTTCGTACTCGATCCTCCGGATGAGTGTTCCCAGCCCTGTGCCCGCGGAGCGCACCGCTGTCTCCGCAGACGCTGGAGTTCTACTGCGTCCGGTGGAGACTGCTTTTGTCTGATCGGTGGGCTGTTCATGAGCTTTGCTCGTTTGCTTGGCCGTGTTCTTTTCAGCCTCCAGCCGTCTTCGCAAAAACGCTATTTCCTGCTGATTGATACTCTGCAGTTTTGCTTTACCGAGCGTATCAAGAAAGGTGAAGATACTTGTCGATATATCCTCACGTTGGTTAGCCAGCATCTCTTGAGCCTTGCGAACCAGTTGGCGGGCTTGGCCAAACTTATGTTCCGCCACAAGTTCATCAGCCTTTATCCGAGCCAGCAGATGCTTAGCCGAGACCTCCTGTGCGAGCTGCTCACGGCGATTTATTTCTTTAGCCAGAAGTTGCTGCCCGGACCCCGCCGAATCGGTTGCTTGTGCCGAGGTGGCGGAGATACAAACCCCCAGGCAAACCAGCCCAGCCAGACACAGCAGATCGCGAATCCTGAATCTGTCCATACCTACCTCCGCCCCTGGTATATTATAGCCTGGGCTCACCCGTATGGCACCTATCAAGTCCTGGGTGCATTAAGGTTCTATTGTATTATATTTAGCCCCCGGTTTTACCGGGGGTTTCTTCAGTTGTAACGCCTGTAGGCTGTGTTCTGGGACGGATATTCGAATGCCCCCGGTGCGTGCCGGGGATTTTCTTAGAGTGCCTAAGGTATTTCTATGGGGAGGCTATTTGCATAGCTACGGCTGTCACGTCGTCGCGTAGCCCAGCCGGCGGTATCAGTCTGCTGAGTTGTTCAGCCATCTCGGCCAGCATTGCTTTTGGGTCCAGTTCCAGCAGTTTCAGGAATTCAGGACGATATGGCCGGCTGCCTTCCTGTACCGTGGGTTTGAATATGGCGTCTTCCAACCCGTCGGAGTAGAGCAACAGCCTGTCGCCGTCCTGGAGTTGATAGGAAGTCTGCACATATTCCTCTTCGGGGAACACTCCCAGTAGTGGGCCGGCCTCTCCCAGTTCGATGATGCTATCGGCCCTTATTAACAGCGGGCACGGGTGTCCAGCCAGTCCTACGTTCAGTTCTCGGCTCTGGGTATCCAGTATGCAGTAGCAGGCTGTAGCGAACTGACAGTGTCCCAGATTTTGTTCTACCAGGTCTTGATTCAGCAGACCGAGTGATTCTTCGGGCGAGATCAGCTCGTAGTCTTGTCCTTTGATCCGTTTGGTCTGTAGTGCTCGTTTTATGAAGATGGTCAGTAGGGCTGCCGGCATTCCGTGTCCCACTACGTCGACCACGTAGAAGCCTATGGTTTTCTCATCGAGTCTGAACACGTCGTAGAGATCGCCGCTGACCCAGCTGCAGGGTTGAAAGAGGGTTTCGAAGCTCACCGAATCAACTGCTGGTGTTGTCTGTGGCAAGAAGCCCCGCTGTAGTCGGCTGGCCAGACGCATTTCTTCGTCCAGTTCACCCAGGTGTTGAGCCAGGTGTGGCTGGCGTCTGTAGAAACAGGCCAATTCATTTTCCAGATGGCGGATAACCGTTCGGTGGGCGGCAATGGTCGAGAGTCTGCCCCAGATTTCTTCTGCTGAATCGCTGGTGCTCATGCAGGTCAGCCCGTCGTTTCGCGAGAGGTTCACCGAGCGGGCCTGATGTTCTTCCGGCAGCATTACCAGGCTGGCCACGTTGCGTGATTCCAGGTTGTCCAGCACGTGGGCCAGTTTGGTCCATTGGCGAGGGTCGATATCTCTGGCCGAGACCACTACTCCGTCGGCCTGATCCAGTACGCCTTCTGTGGTTGTTGCCGTGTCCAGGTCGATGTGTCGGACTTCGAATTCTTCTCGATTCAGGGCCTGTTCCAGTGATTTTGGCAGAGGTGTTTCGTCTGCAATGACCACTATGTTGGCTGAACTGGACATATGCCTACCGAAATAGAGAAAGGCCCCGCGCATGGACATCTGCTGCGCTATCCCTTTGCTTTATTCGGTCCCTTCCTCTAGGCGCTTTAGCAACGCCGTTGAGAAGGACATGGTTGTTATCTCTGGTTTTACCCCCAGTTCCTCAGCCCTGCCCCCAGCCAGTTCCAGTGCGTATTTGGCCGGCTTATCGGACCGATATGTGGCCAGAGCGTAGTCGCCCGCCCCTGCTGCCGGCACAGTCATCCTGTGAAAGTTGATCAGTTTATTGTCCGAGTCGAAGTAAAGTACATCCAGTGGTATGTAGCACCCTTTCATCCACATTCTCATGTTCGTCGGTTTGGGCATGACAAAGAGCATTCCTTCATCTTTGCCCAGTTCTTTTACTCCGGACAACCCCCGTCGCCGCAGCTCATCTGTATCCGCCACTTTTACCTGAAAGCTGGATTTGTTGCTGTAATTCGCGTTCTCGGACTTCGTTGGCTTTGTCTCGACCCACAACTCAAATTTCACCTTGGAATCGCTTCGTTCCGCCTGGCCGGAAGAATTGCATCCACTCAGGACGGTTATCGGTATTATTAAAATTATCAAGGTCGGCAACAGTCTTTTCATCGTTTCAACTCCTGCACTACTTCGCCGGGTAGGAGACTGTCCAGCATCCGTTCGAGCAGCTCAAGGGGTAAACCAACCACATTGGAAAAACTCCCTTTGATTTGTTCAATGAACTTATCGTCTTCTTGTATGGCATAGGCACCGGCCTTTCCCTGCCAGGGTCCGTTTTTCAGATATTCTTCGATCTGTTCAGCCTTCAGTTTGGCCATGCTGACGGAGGTCAGGTCATGTTCTACCAAACGTCGTCTGCGGGGTTCCTCTAAAACAGCCAAAGCCGTGATTACCTGATGAGTGGTTCCCGATAGCGTACTGAGAATTTCGCGGGCATGATTTTGATCCCCTGCTTTGCCCATTACCTTATCGTCCAGAGCCACCACCGTATCTGCTCCCAGCACGAGCGTGTCGGCGGTGAATTTTCCTTTGCTCAGCACGGATTTTGCTTTATCCAGAGCCAATTGACGGGCCTGTTTGATGGCCGACTCGCCGGCCTGTAAACCTTTTAAGCTTTTTAACCCTTTGTTTTCGACGTCGTCCGGTTCGATTACTCGGAACACATACCCCGCTTGAGTTAATAACTCAAGCCTTCTGGGCGAGCTGGATTGCCAGTATTAGTTCCATGCCATACGCTCCAAACATCCGGGACGTTCCGGAAGAAATAACTATATCAGATTCGCCGCCGATCGCAACTGACCTCGGCACATTGGGGGGATATTGCTTGACATCGGTGACGATTTTACTACATTATTCCTAAGGGGTCGACCAGCCTGGTTGCCATGGTTAAGTGTTTTGCCTGCTCTGCGGCGTGGAAGAAGTGTTATGCCCGAACCCGATGTTACCTTAGCCCAATGTCAGGACATTATTGACTATCACTTCCGTGATCTGGAGTTGCTGTCTGTATCACTGCAACATTCTTCTGCCTCTGAGCAGCGCCTTGATTCCAACGAACGGCTGGAGTTTCTTGGTGACGCCGTGTTGGACATAATTATTTGTGAAGACCTGTATCGTCGATTCCCGCACTATTCGGAAGGTGAGCTGACCATCCTCAAGAGTGCCGTCGT
>JAACET010000074.1 GCA_011682385.1 Actinomycetota bacterium
CCCGGCAGGATTCGAACCTGCGACCTACGGATTAGAAATCCGTTGCTCTATCCAGCTGAGCTACGGGCGCAACGTACGCCATAGTTAGCCCTCTTATACAGGTTTTTTAGAAGAAATGGAATGGCCAAGCCTCGCTATCCGTCAACACCCAGAAGTTTGATGCGAACACCCTCGGGGCTTTCGCCTTAGTCGGCATCAGTGATCCGCTAAGCGTCCAGGCAGAAATCGGCCGACACGGTGGCTCAATCGCATTGGCGAACAGCACCGTATAATATGGATTCAGCAGTGCACAAGCCCGACTATGGGAGAGGTAATCGGTCAGATGAAACACAGCTGGAATCGCTGTGTGAATTCGGCTCAGTCAGGCAAAAGTCATTGCCATAATCGGGACAGGCTGATAAGGTAAATTGTTTGACCTTCAAGGAGTTCTGCCTTGGTCAGCGAAGGGAATTTAGCACCGGTTAACAGTCCGAATAAGAAACGCCGCCGACGCCTCAGAATCTTGTTGGTTGCGCTATTAGTCATTCTGACACTTGTTGGATTGGCCCCTACGATTATTTCTACCGATTCGGTGCGGCACATAGCTGTTGAGCAGATTAATCGCCGGATTAACGGCGAATTGTCGATTGACTCCTGGTCGATTGGTTGGTTCAGCGGGATCAAGCTCCGAGGTATATCGCTGCTTGATCAGGATTCTCAGCCACTCGCATCGATCAAGACTGTTTCTCTGGACCCGTCTTATTTGTCTTTACTAATCCGGAGCCCGGATCTGGGCAGAATCAGTATTAGTCACCCTCGCCTGGAACTTCGTTTCGGACCCGAAGGTCGTACAAACCTGGAAGAGACTGTGCCCGGCCTGGAAGGGGACATATCCGGCCAACAGCAGTCCCGCAGACGCCCCAGTTTTGACCTGCAGGTTGACGGTGGGACGGTGATTGTTCATCAGCAGGATGTAGATCCCCTATCGATAAACAATATCAAAGCTCATGTGCAAATGGTCTCTGGGGATCAGCCGTTGAGTTTTCAAATGAGTTGTGATTTTACTGATAGCCGTGGTGCCGGCCAACTGTCAGCCCAGGGTAGTGTTCCCCGACGGGAAGACGGACAGTTGGAATTGACACAATTACGGATGGATCTGGAAGCCGAGGTCGATCAGTTTCAACTGGGTTTGCTATCGCCGCTGCTTCAACGAGCCGGTTTAGACCTGAAGGTTGCCGGACGTTTAGACGCTGAGGCCAAGGGTCGTATCCAAGGGTTGCAGAATGTCCAACTTTTCGGCCAAGCCGTTTGTCCGGATATTCACTTCTCGGGTCCACTGCTCAAGACGGACAATTTCCATGTCCGCGATTTTGCCGGCAAACTTGAGATTGACCATCAGGACAACAAGCTGAACCTCAAGGCCTTGCAGCTAACTTCAGACTTAGGCGCCGTCGACGCCCGGGGTCTGGCGCATTTTGTCTCGGACGGCCAGCGATTGGACCTGAGTTCGGCTCAGTTGGAAGGCATCCTTAGTGGCGATCTAGCGAAGATACTCAATCAGTTGCCAGCCACGGTACGTTTACGACCAGGCCTGAAGGTTACCGGCGGAGATTTTACCGCCAAATACAGTGTTAGCCGTAGTGATGATGGGGATAAGCTTACGGGGACCGCTACCTTGAAGAATCTGCAAGGGTCCGTTGAACACAAGGCCGTGCAGTTGGATGAACCTGTGGAGTTCGCTTTCGATGTGACCCGCGCCGAAGAAGGTTTAGATATTAGCCAATTGTCTCTGAACAGCGGCTTCGGGGACGTTTCACTCACCGGCAGGGCAAGCGACTTCTATTTCCGAGCCGGATTTGTTCTGGATAAGCTTAGCAGCGAGATGGCCAAGTTCATTGATTTGGGTTCTCTTAGCTTTGCAGGCGAAGTTATTTGTGACGGTAGCATTCGCACCAGCGCTGAGCAATCCCAGTTCCAGCTCGGTATTACGGGTAAAGAGATTCTCGTCAGGGGCTTGGGTCGGCAGGATTTGCAGGAGCCGCAACTTCAATTGAACCTGACGGGTTCCGTCGATAAAGTCCAAGACTGGCCGAAGTCTACTATTATCATCAAAGAAGCTCGACTGGACAGCCAATTTGCTCGGCTTGATCTGTCGGGGCGCGCTGATCTGGACCCACTGGCACTGACGGCTCAGGTACGGTTGGACAGTGACCTGGGCCGATTGTGGAATCTGTTCTCAGCCTTCAGGGCTCTGCCGGAGGGCTTGCAGCTACAAGCTGATCTTGGCAGCAGCCTGCACATCAGTATGCCCAACCCCCAGACGATCGCCTGCACGGGAAGCACGACCTTGCGCAGTCTGCAGATTTCACGGCCGGATGCCCCCAAGCTCTTTGAGCCACAGGTACTTGTTAAGCATCGGCTCAACTATGATCTGAAGTCTAAGACTTTGGCCAGCGATCTCCTTGAGCTGAACCTTACAGGTTTGAACGCCTTGGTCGAACGATTAGAGTTGACCCAGCAGCCTGACGGGAACCTGGACATAGAGGCCGAGGGAAATTTCCAGGCCGATATGATGCAGCTTAGGCCTTGGATGTTAGCGTTTGGAAAGCTGGACCCGAAAACTCGGCTTTTGGGAAAGTCGAGTGGACGGGCTTCGTACTCGAGGCTCGGTGGACAGGAACGCTTGGGGCTTGTTTCGGAGATACTGGATTTGCGGGTGCAGCTTATGGACCAGGGGGTATTTGATGAACCGAGGATTCAGCTCGACCTCGAAGCCGATCGCAGTGCCAAGGTCTTTGAGATCAGGCGGTTGAAGGTGGACTCATCTTTTCTACAGGCTACGGCAGAAGCTACCACAGGGCTTGGACAGCCGGGGAGTCCGGCTAAGATCAGTCTGCAGGGACGGTGTGATCTGACACGTCTTAGCCGACTTGCTCGCCTATTGAGGCCTGATTGGCCGATCCTGCTTGGATCAGGACGGGTTGATGTCAACCTAACCGGTCCCTCGCCGCAGACCATTAGCCCGGATTGGGTCCGGTCTCTGAGCGGGCCGGCGATGGTCAGCTTTGACCAACAGTCTCTAAGCGGCTTGAGCTTTGGACCAGCCGACATAAACATGCAGATTGATCAAGGTTTTTTGACCGTTGCCCGCACTGCCATACCGGCTAACGATGGTGCTATGACTATTCAAGCCCGGGTTGGTCTAGCTGGTAAGAAACCTTTCCTGGTAGTTTCTGAGCCCGTTCAGATCCTCGACGATGTGCAGGTGAATCCCCAGTTATCCGAACAGATATTGAAGTTTATCAATCCCATATTCGCCAATACCCATCAGGTTGCCGGCACGGTGGACTTCCGTTCTGACAGCATTGTTATAGACGAACTGGACACCTGGAAGCAGAACGCCAAAATGACCGGCCAGTTTAGCGGCAAGGACCTGCGCATTCGCTCTCGGGCCGGCCTGATGCAAGACCTTGCCGGCCTGCTCGGCCTTGACCTGAGTGCCCAATTGGGGCAGTTGTCCCCGGTTACTATAGAATTGGCTGATGGTGCGGTTAGCTATCAAGATATGCATATCGTGTTTGGTTCTTTGGTGGATTTATCGTTTTCCGGCAAAGTAGGCTTGGATGGCAAGCTGGACATGAAGCTGGGCCTTCCTATTTTGCCGGCCATGTTGGGTAATCGCCCTGAGCTAATCAAGTACCTTGGCGACCAACGCATCTATTTGCCGATAACTGGTACGGTCAACAACCCCAAGCTGGACATAGCCGCTCTGCCCAGCGTCCTGGAGCCCTTGATTTCCGAGGCTTTGAGGCTCCTGGCTGCGGATAAGATCGGTCAGTTGTTTGAGGACCTGCTCAAGAAGCCCGGCACGACTGATTCTACGGCTCCCGTGCCACAGCCTTGAACTGGGGGGGGCTGGGCGCAGAACAGCCGCCACAGTGTTGCCATAGACCTTCGACAGCAAGAGCTAGGGAACTCGATTGAAGTGTTGCTTGGCTTCGCCCACCAGGTAGAATGATCCTGTCACACAGATTAAATCCCCGCGGGAGACAGCGGCATAAGCATGTTTGAGGGCCTCGCCGAAGGATTCCGTGGCTTGGCACATACCACCGAAGTCACTGTATCTGGCTGCCAGTTCCTCAGGATCGGCGCTACGCGGGCTACGGCTGCGGGTGAAAATAACTTTATCCGCCCCTTGGCCTACGCGTCGCAGCATACCCTGGATATCTTTGTCAGCGCAGCAGCCAAAGATTACTACCATTGAGTCATAGCTGATGTTTTGGCCGATGGCCAGCATCAGGGCTTCGATACTGCCTGGGTTATGGGCTCCGTCTGCGATCACTCGCGGATCGTTGTGCAGCATTTCCATTCGCCCTGCCAGTACGGTACGGTCCAGCCCGCCGATAGCTCGCTGGTCGTCAATGTCGTAGCCCAGTTCTTTCAGCTTATCCAGCAGAGCCAGAGCCAATCCGCAGTTCAGGGCCTGGTGTTCACCTGCCAGAGGTACCCTCAGATGTTCGTAGCGGCTGATGGGCGTAGTCACGCAGACCCGAGTCTGTGGTCCATCGGTCTTGGTGGACTCAAATCGGTAAGAAAAATCAATATCTTTGCCCGTGAAGGTCAATGGTGATCGGGTGCTATTGGCTGCTTTTCTGAGCGCGAGTTCGACCTCGCTGACCTGCGGCACAGAGATGGCCGGTACGCCCCGTTTGAAAATACCTGCCTTTTCTGCTGCAATACTGCTGAGTGTCTCCCCAAGCTGCTGGCAGTGGTCATGGCTGATGCTGGTGATGGCGCAGACTTTTGGCTTCAGCACGTTCGTTGAGTCCAGTCTGCCGCCTAGTCCGGTCTCGACTATTGCCAGGTCGACATCTTTGGCCACGAAGTGCAAGAAGGCCACTGCGGTCATTATCTCGAAGAAGGTTGGAGAATTGTCATTGTCCAGGCTCTTGGCCGCCGTGGAGACCTTGCCCAGCAGTGTCCTGAGTTCTGCCTCGGATATTAGTTTGCCGTTGACCTGGACCCGTTCGCGAAGGTCGACCAGATGCGGTGATGTGTACAAGCCCACGGTGAAGCCGCACGCCTCTAACATGCCGGATAGCATCGCCGCTGTAGAGCCTTTGCCCTTGGTTCCAGCGATATGTACCGCATTGAGCATCCGGTGTGGCGACCCGAGCTTGTCCAGCAGGCGCCGCATACGGTCCAGGCTGAAATTGTCGATGTTATAGCCTTTGAGGGGGCCGATCTGCTCATAGTCAGTGCTGGAATGCAGGTATGCCAACGCTGAATTATAGGTAGGGAAGGGCCCCCGGCCGCGCCGCGTACGGGCGGTACGAGATTTTCGGGCTACTGTGGGACTCATTGTATTAACGATGCAACCTAACAGGACCGCCATGAATTAGAACCGCCTGGACATTGTAACCGAAAAAGACCCAATGTCAAGCTTTACCTGCCAACCCGTCTTCTAAGGGCCGTTTTAGGGCCGTTGACAATAGTACGTGAGGTGGCTAAGATTGGTTCGCACATTCGGTTAGAGATGGCGTAAAAAAAAACGCAAAGGGTGACGCTAACTCTGATTACCTGGGACATTCTTTGTAAGATACCATGGAAGCAGAGATTAGGTAAACAGTCATCCTGACGTAAGACTTACATAAATCAATAGCTCTATCGGTGGCCTAATCAGTAACCTGTTGTAAACAATAATGTTAGGTTCACAATAGGGCCTTCTTCGTACAGCGGAGTCTCAGAGGGGTGATAGTATAGTGACAGCACGTGATGGCGTGGACGGGGGTAATAGTGCTAGCCGACAGAAGCGGAGCTGGTTGCACCTTCATTTGACCTCTGGGGTAGGTCCGACGATTTTTCGGCAACTCCTGGAGACCTTCGGCTCAGCCGAGACGGCTCTGAGAGCTGATCGCAGTGCTCTGGTGAGCACCAAGGGCGTAGGCGCTGTCATAGCCGACAAGATAGTCTCTTCTCGCTCGCAGGTTGATGTGGACAGAGAGCTTGAATTGGTCTCGAAGGCTGGGGTGACTTTGCTGAGTTGGGATAGTCCAGCCTATCCGGTTGGCCTGAAGAACATCTATGATCCGCCGGCTGTTTTGTACGTTCGGGGTCGGTTGGAGCCGGAGGATGCCACTGCCATAGCGGTTGTGGGGACCAGGCGGTCCAGCCGTTACGGACTGGAGCAGGCCGAGCGGTTTGGGGCAGCTCTGGCCCGAGCCGGTTTTACCGTTGTCTCGGGATTGGCCCGCGGGATTGACTCTGCTGCCCATCAGGGGGCCCTCAAGGCCGGCGGCCGGACTATTGCGGTGTTGGGTTGTGGGCTCAGTCGTGTTTTTCCTCCGGAAAATGCCGACCTCTGTCGGGCTGTCGCCCAGAAGGGTGCGGTCCTCAGCGAGTTTCCCATGTTGGCCGAGCCGTTGGCGGAGAATTTTCCTAGACGCAATCGTATCATCAGTGGGCTTTCCCTGGGCGTGCTGGTGATAGAGGGGCCACTGCGCAGCGGGGCTATGATTACCGCTCGGATGGCTATGGAACAGGGACGGGAGGTATTCGCCCTACCCGGCAGAGTAGATAACGCGGCCTCTCGGGGGACGAATCAACTTATTAAGGATGGGGCCTGCCTGGTTACGTCTCTGGAAGACATACTGGATGAACTGGGGGATATCGGAGAAAAAATGCGGGCGGGAACCGAGCAAGCTGATAAGCCGCCGTCGGCTCTGCCTCTGCCGGGCAATCTTTGCGAGGCTGAGAAGGCGATACTATCGGCAGTCATCGATGAGCCTATGACAGTGGACGAGGTTTGCGCTGCGACTGAGCTGTCGGTCGGAGAGGTTTCAGCGGCCTTGACTATGTTGCAGCTCAAGGGTCTGATTCGAAGGATAGCCGGGGCTAGATTTCTGCGGGTCAAACGTTAGTATGTAGGGTGTCTTTCTGATTTTGAAGTTTGTTCGTGATTTCACAGACTTTCGTAGAGTACGCACATGTCGATGAAGAATCCGCTTATTTTGACCCCGGTTTTTTTGCTCGTCGTTCTGTTCGCTGGCTGTGGTGGAGACGATCAAGATCAAGCTTCCGGCAAGATGGTCCGCTATCTATCTTTGGGAGCCAAGGTTCGTGGTATGGATCCCATGGACATTGGCGATACTACCTCCAGCAGCGTTGCCAGTCAAATATTCGAGAGCCTCTATCAATATCACTATCTAAAAAGGCCTTATGAGTTAATTCCCTGTTTAGCTGAGGATTTCCCTACGGGTGAGGATCAACTTACTTATACCTTCAAACTCCGACCAGGCGTTGTTTTTGCCGACGACCCGTGTTTTACAGCTACCCAAGGGAAAGGCCGACAATTAGTAGCCGCTGACTTCATTTATGCCTGGAAACGAATCGCCGATGTTAAAAACATTTCCAAAAATTGGTGGATTTTTGAGGATCACATTGTTGGGCTCGATGAGTTTCGCGATTACACTGGGCGGTTAAAGGCCGGAGAAAATGTTGACTATATGCGTCCGGTGGAAGGCCTTCAAGCCCCGGATGATTTCACACTCGTTGTTACTCTCAAGAGACCTTGGCCCCAAATTCTGTATCTGCTGGCCCATCTGCCCACTGCACCTGTTGCCCGTGAAGCTGTCCAATACTATGGTAAATCCATTCATAATCATCCCGTGGGTACCGGTCCCTATATGTTGAAAGACTGGAAACGTGGTAACAAGATAGTCATGGTCCGCAATCCTCGTTTTCGCCAGGAGTTCTATCCCGTCGAAGGATCGCCCGGCGATAGAGAAGCCGGCCTACTGGAAGATGCCGGTAAAGTCCTTCCTTTTGTCGATGAAGCCCGCTGGCAAGTCGTCGAAGAGGACCAGCCTCGTTGGCTGATCTTTATGCGAGGTCAGTTGGATGCATCCGGCATACCTAAGGATTTTTACAATCGGGCCATCGATCCCAGCCGACAACTCCGGTCTGAAATGAAGGATAAAGGTATCCGCCTGCAGATTTTCCGTGACCCCAGTACCTACTGGTATGGTTTCAACATGGAAGATCCCGTAGTTGGAACCAACAAACCTCTCCGCCAGGCCATGAGCATGGCCATCAATCGCCCTGAATACGTCGAAATTTTCACCAACAATCGCGCAGAGGTAGCCCAGGGGGTTATTCCACCCCTATTCAAGGAGTACGATCCGGAGGTCATTAATCCCAATTGCCAATACAACCCCGAACGGGCTAGGGAGCTCCTGAAAGAAGCAGTTGAAGTTCATGGTGGCCCGTTGCCTACCATCACTATTTCCACGCCCGGTACGGATACGCTATCCAGACAGATGGGTGAGTATGTAACCCTGGCTATGGACAACATCGGTCTAAAAGTCAAAATCGACTATATGGATTGGCCCAGTTTTCAAGATCGGATCAAGACCAAGAGCAGCCAGGTTTTTCAGATGGGCTGGGTTGCTGATTATCCTGACCCTGAGAACTTTATGCAGCTTTTCTACAGTAAAAATGTTTCACCTGGACCTAACAATTTCAATTACCGTAACCAAGCCTTTGATACCCTTTACGAGAAAGCAAAGGCTATGCCCGACTCAAACGAGCGCAGGCGGATTTACCACCAAATGGAAAACATCATCAGAGATGACTGTCCCGCTATATTTTTGGTTCATGGTGTGGCCTTTGTTCTGCATTATAATTGGCTGAAAAACTATAAGCCCCATGTTTTTGGTTACGGGCTGATCAAATACCAGCGTATTGATGTGGCTGCCAGACAAAAATCGGTGGGACGCTAGATGGTCAGCTATATTATTCGCCGTCTTTTGTATGCCATACCCACGATTCTGGGTGTTTTGCTGATTACCTTTATCCTGTTCAATCTGATTCCCGGCGATCCTTCTTACGACATAGCCGGCAAGTCTGCTTCAGCAGAGACTATCGCCGAGATTCGCCGCGAGCTTGGTTTCGATAAACCTCGTTTTTTAGACACGGAGGCCTTAAGCCAAGGCCGGATAGCTGCAGCTTTTGACAGCCAGTTTTTCAATCATTTCCGGAATACTTTGACCCTGAACTTCCCGCGTTCCTTAACCAGCCATGAACCTATCTGGGATGAGATAAAATCCCGGGCGCCAGCCTCGCTCACTCTGGCTGCGCCTATGTTTATTGGCCTTATTGCTACCTCTATTGCCATCGCTCTGGTCGTGGCTTTTGCCCGAGGTTCCTGGGTGGATACAATTCTCGTTTTTATATGTGTTGTCGGCATGAGCATACCCATGCTCAGCTATATTCTTTTCGGGCAACACTACTTGGCCTACGAATTGGGCTGGTTTCCGATACTGGGCTATGAATCCGGTATGCAGGCCTTTAAGTATATCGCTTTGCCCTGTCTGTTGGGTATTGCCAGTGGCCTGGGCAGCTATGTCCGTTTTTACCGCACGGTGATGCTTGATGAGATGCGCAGCGATTATGTGCGGACTGCCTTTGCTAAAGGTTTGAGTAGTCCGAGAGTTCTTTTCAAGCACGTCTTGAAAAACGCCATGATTCCAATCATTACCACACTTGTTCTGAGCATTCCGTTTTTGTTTTTGGGTTCTCTGCTACTGGAACGCTTTTTCTCTATCCCCGGCATGGGATCATACTTTCTCGATGCCTTCAATAGCCGTGATTTCCCCGTAATTAACGCTATGGTTTTCACAACCTCCTTGCTCTATGTGCTTGGCCAGTTAGTGACCGACATCTGCTACGCTCTTGTTGACCCGAGGATTTCCTTGCGATGACCGAGGCTGCATTAACATCCGACATAGCTGTTGGCAAGGGTCGCAGCCTGTGGGCCGACGCCTGGCGTCGTTTGCTTAGCCGTAAGCTCGTCGTGGCCAGCCTTATTGTCATCGCCGTTTTTGTGATGGTGGCTCTGGGTGTATATGCCGGCCTGATCGCCAGGGATTGGAGTGAGCCGGTTGGCCCTCGGTATCAGCGGCCTTCGCTGGAGCATGGCTTCGGAACAGATTTTCTGGGGCGTAGCGTCTGGCGTAAAACACTCTATGGCGCAAAAATATCTCTGACGGTAGCGTTCCTGGCTTCACTGATCTCGATCTGTATCGGCCTGCCCCTCGGAGCTATAGCGGGCTACTTCAAAGGCTGGATAGACGAACTCATTGTTTGGCTTTTCACTACGGTCAACTCCATACCTTATATAATCTTGATTTTAGCTTTTGCTTTTGTCTTACAAGGCAAAACTTTATTTGGCTATCCGTTACGCGGAATCTCTGTGGTTTACCTGGTGATCGGCCTGACCAGTTGGGTCGGACTATGTCGGCTGATTCGCGGTGAAGTCCTCAAGCACCGCGACCGCGATTACGTAATGGCCGCTCGCGCCTATGGTTGTTCCAGAAGCCGTATCATTCTAGGCCATGTTATTCCCAATGTAGCTCATCTGGTGATTATCAATTTCTCCTTGCGTTTTGTTTCTTTTATTCATGCCGAGGTCATCCTCAGTTTTCTCGGTCTGGGCGTTAAAGGTGAGCCCAGTTGGGGAGTAATGATCGATGATGCCCGCCAGGAGCTGTATCGCGGATGTTGGTGGCAGTTGGCCGCGGCAACTCTGGCCATAGGTTTGCTCTGTCTGGCTCTGAACATAGTAGGCGACGCTCTTCGCGATGCCTTGGACCCGAAGTTGAGGCAAGGTCTTGAATGATCTGTTGCAGATAAGAGGTTTGTGTACCGAGTTCCGTACCGAGGACGGTCTGGTCCGTGCCGTCGACGGTGTTTCCTGGCAGGTCAACCCTGGAAGGACTCTGGGTATCGTCGGCGAAAGCGGCTGCGGCAAAAGCGTCTCAGCTCTGAGCGTTATGGGCCTGATCCCCAAGCCGTCGGGCGAGATCGTTGGCGGCCAGGTTTGGTTCAAGGGTCAGGATCTGCTCAAGCTCACTGAAAGACAGATACGCGAAATCCGCGGCAATGAAATAGCCATGATCTTTCAGGAACCCATGACCAGCCTGAACCCGGTGTTCACTGTGGGTAATCAGATTGTCGAGGCCATCAAGCTCCACCAGAAGCTGCGTACGCGTGATGCCTGGGACCTGGCTGTAGAATCACTCCAGCGGGTCGGAGTACCCTCCGCAGCCGAGCGTGTGTACGCCTATCCGCATCAGCTTAGCGGCGGAATGCGACAGCGGGTTATGATTGCTATGGCTCTTTCCTGTCATCCAGCTGTGCTGATTGCCGACGAGCCGACCACAGCCCTGGACGTGACCATCCAGGCTCAGATACTCGAGTTATTGCGCCGCTTGCAGGCTGGCGAGCGGATGGCTCTGGTTTTGATCACCCATGATTTGGCCGTCATTGCTCAGATAGCTCACACGGTGGCCGTTATGTATGCCAGTAGAATAGTCGAGTACACTTCCGTCGAAGCATTGTTTGATCAACCGCTGCATCCTTACACTCAAGGATTGTTTAGATCTTTGCCGCGTCTGGGCCAGAAGAAGCGTCGCCTGGACGCTATTGGTGGGACCGTACCGAATCCTTTGGCCTTTCCCTCAGGATGCAAGTTTCATCCACGTTGTCCGTTGGGTTGCGATGACAAGCGTTGCCAAAGTGTCGAGCCAAACCTACGGCTCATTCGTCCCGGCCATGTGCTGGCCTGTTTCAAAGCAGCCGGCTACGAAGACTCACCGCCCTGTGACATTCCCACCCAGGCGCCCACTGAGGTATCTAATGGCTAAGGCTGACGGCCACATCCTTAGAGTCCAAGGACTAAAGACCTACTTTCCGATCCGCCGCGGGGTATTTTCACGGATACGTGGCTGGGTTCGGGCCGTGGATGGTGTAGACTTGGATATTCCTCGTGGGCAAACGGTTGGTCTGGTTGGCGAAAGTGGTTGCGGCAAGACCACCTTAGGCAGAACACTTCTGCGACTGATTCCAGCTACCGCCGGCACGGCCTGGTTCGAGGACGAACTTATCTTCAGTGCCAATCGCCGTCGAATGCGTCAACTGCGCCGTCAGATGCAGATCATTTTTCAGGACCCTGTCGGCTCGTTGAATCCCCGTATGACCGTACAGACCATTGTCGGCGAGCCGTTGAAGGTGCACGGCCTGGCTCACGGTCGAGCTTTGCGTCAAAGGGTCGTGAATTTACTGGAGCAAGTCGGCCTTAGCCCCGGATATCTCAATCGCTATCCGCACGAGTTTTCGGGTGGCCAGCGCCAGCGGATCGGCATTGCCCGGGCACTTGCCCTGGAGCCGAAGTTCATTATTTGTGATGAGCCTGTCTCAGCCCTGGATGTATCCATCCAATCGCAGATACTGAACCTCCTAGCCGACCTCCAGGACGCACTTGGCCTGAGTTATCTTTTTATTGCCCACAACTTGGCCGTGGTGGAGCACTTCTGTGGCGAGGTGGCGGTGATGTATCTGGGCCAAATCGTCGAGCGTGCCGGCTCCGAGGATCTTTATCGCAATCCCGTGCATCCCTATACTAAGACACTGCTTTCAGCGGTGCCTATCCCGGACCCTCGAACGAAGACTGCCTGCCAGGCCCCCGTCGGCGACGTTTCCGACACCTCCGGCCCGTTCACCGGCTGTCCTTTCCATCCCCGTTGTTCTTTAGCTCAGGATCAGTGTCGGCAGGAGTGTCCCCAACTGCGAGAAATCGGACCGGGCCACTTTGTGGCATGTTGGCGGACGGAGTAAATTGCGAATTGCGGATCGAAAGGATTCAGAGCATTTATATTTAGCCCCCAGATTTATCTGGGGGTTTCTTCTCTACCTTTTTGAATTTTGATTTGTAATTTTGCTATCTGATTTTTTATTTTTGATATTTCTTATGGCAACGTTGTTTGGGCCAGGATGCGCGGCAGCGGGATGTTTTGCAACGGTGTCCCATTGGCTCTCAGACAGAACGACCTATCCACAATAGCCATAGTCCGCAGCGTAGCCGTAGGAGTAGCGAAGTTTCCATCGCGATCACTGGCCTGGATTGTAATATAGACGACAAAAACATCCGACCGCACGCTTATAAGATTGGCCACGTTTTTGAAGTGGAACAGCTTCTGTTCGTTATCTACGGTGATCCCGTCGGGTGAGCCACCATCTGTAGGAGGCGACTCATCCTCGCTGTTCACAACTGGAACACCGCTGGTAAACTTATTGGCCGTATCGCCCATGGAAGTGAAAGGTCGCTTGCTCTGGATAAATGCGGGCAAATCATATCCGGCAGGTATGTAATAATAGTGCAGAGCCTCCAGTACTTTGTCAGGAGCCGTGTTGATATTTATCAGCCCCGGCACACGGGCTTCGGGAATAATAGCCGTGGCAGGGCCTAGGTTATCTGTATGGCCATCCCCGTCGTTGTCAGCGTTGTCATATAGTCCTGTCCGCAGGGTCAGGTTTTGCAGTATCTTATAGGCAACCTGGGTATCCTGTAAGCTGCCTGAGAAGCTCAGGCGATAATCGGAATCGCCGCTCGGCTGACCTTCCATCGCTTCTATCAGCTTAGCTTCGCTACCGTTATTAGCTACCTTCGGCACATAAAACAGCTCGCCCAAACTGTGCAACTGCCCAGAATTATTCGGTACAATCTGCCCGCCGTGACCTGAGCCAGAGACGGATGCAATATCCGTAGTGGGATAGTCTCCTAGAGCTTTGGGGGTAGTTCCTGACACTAAGGGGCGGAATGTGCTGACAACAGGTTCAAGTGGATTTGCCGTGCCAAATGGAACAGGCCGGCCAGGACGTTCCGAGTCTTCTGTGCGTACGGCTGTCAGGCTAGGTCCAGGCGGCGGCAGAGTAGCTGCATCAAAGGTATCCTCGAATCTGTCGACTGCAACCATAGCAGGAGTTGGAGTTTCTGGCCCTGGCCGTCTCAATCTAATAAGTTGTGAGGAACCGCTATTAATAACCAGGCCGTTAATCGGAAATGTATTTCCGCTACTTATGGCTACCGCTAGGTCTCCGTGCAAGGTCAAGAATCCCCTTGCGGGAACAATAGGGGGATTAACTAGAGGATAAGCCGTCCCATTAATATCTAATTCCCAATTGCCCAGATCAATATCTTGATTAGTAGGGTTATATAGTTCCACTGCATAGCCGTGATGTAAAGGATCCGGATCCAGTATATAAGTATAGTTTCCGCCTACTGGGGGATTTCCGTCATCTATGTAATGCCACTCAACATACACTTCCGAGATAATCGGTTGCTTATCTACGCCGTAGTATTTGCTGGGAATGCACTCAGCTCCCAGTGTGCTATCCAGCCCCCAGTCCCCGAAGTCAATAATCGAGTTTGTTGTACCTGCCGGGCCAATAACTCGGATATCGGCGTCATTATCGATGTAGTCAATAAGGTTGACCAGGAACTGAGCGGCATCAGCGGTCCCCATATTCGTGGCCAATAGAGCCAGATACACAGCCCGGCGAGCATTCTCGCTAGTCAGCAAATCTTGCAGTGATATCTTACATGGGGCTGGATATCCGAGCTGCTCCAGTTCGTCGTCAATCAAGCTGCCCTGAATGGGCCATACATTTAGGACAACTGTTGTCGGTGTCGGCAGGCGAATCTGCATGGTCCAGGAATACGACGTCAGGAGATCGCTGTTGGCGTCAAATGTGCTCTGCCAAAGCGCCCTCAAGCGAGGATGTAGATCCACGCCCGAAATTATCCCCATTCGCAGGGCGATTTCCTCAGCTAGGTCGAAGGGCCGAATATAGTTCTGTGGGGGATCAGGGTTGGCTAAATACGGATACAAGTCATTAGTTAGGGCTGTGTAAAGATCGCTGTAGCTGGGTATTCGACCCAGAGCTGTTCCATCCAGGTTTGAGCCGGTGTCTCCCACAGTCAATAATGTGCGCAAGTCCAGATAACAGGGGTATTGACTATCCCATAATATCCCGTTTGGCTCGTTTTCGTCTGCCATGCCCACATTGATATTCGCTAAACCGTTGGTATCGACAATGCGGATAGCCACTCGGTACTTCGTGCCGTTGGCTGTTGTTACATTAGCAAACGGCAAAGTAGATGTGTCTGGAAACCAGCGAGCATCACGTACGGTGTCACCATCAGTGTCTGCAGCGTTGTCCGCGGTAAGCTCATTAACTGGGTCAACATCGTTATAATCACCTGAACTATCCCCAATCAGATTCGAGATATAAGGCCAATTCCCCGACGAATCTATCCCTTGCGAAGCCAGCCAAGGATCGCTACCCGGCGCGTCGTAGGGCTTGGCACTGCCGGCCAAGAACTGGGCGTTGCCGGAAGCGTCAGCAGTGACAATATCTTCCAGCAGCAGAGTTCGCACGTACTCCAGGCTCATTTGCCGTACCTGTTCGAGGTTGTCTGCTCTGCTCAGGCTCCGCGAACTGGACCGTTCGTAGAGTGTCAGGATCACGAAGCCGCTGGCCAGCGTTCCCAGGATAACCAGCAGGGCTATGCACAGGATCAATACCGTACCACGCGGGGAGTTTTTTTGACGCTGATTACGTTTAGAACTGAGCATAATACACCCTAAAAGACAGCCGAGAATTCTTCTGACGCTGATTTCGCCGATTACGCAGATGAATGAGATTCTCTCTTTGAACTTCCTTTATTTTGTTCAGCGAAATCCGCGTAATCTGCGTCTAAAATTCTTTCCGCGTCTGAGTCTCTTTCTTTCCGTCTCTGCTTTCTTGCTCTCTTCAGCTTCGTGACCTTCGTGGTGAGCTATCTTATCGTGACGGCAAATTCACCCGGTAAATGGCCGTAAAGGGCTCCTCCAATCGATTATTCGAATCCCGCAGAACAATTTCGAACTCTATCCACAGTGGCTTCTCGTCCGCCGGACCGAACGTCGTTTCGGTACCGCTTAGCGGCGGTCCACCCGCCCCATCCGACCAATCCACGACGGTTCCGTCAGCCTGTTCGTAACGGATCACACCAAAACTGACCACATGCGCTATCATCTCGGCGAAGTCCTCGTTGCCCGTGGTATCCGGTCTAGTTTGAAAATACGCAACAAAATCCGGGACCGTAGTAGTGGAATACCAGTAGGCCAGCAAATTGCCAAAGGACATCGGGGCTTGGTAGAATTCGCTGTTAACAGGAGGCGTTGCGCCGCTCATCATGAGCCGAGCCCAGCGCGTCAGACTCAGATCGAACATGTCCTCATGAGTAGGGCTGGACAATGAGTCCGCTGGTAAATCATGTCCGTACAAAACCATCCCCAATGAAACATGGTCGCTCGTTTTCAAGGCAGGAATATCGCCAGAAATAGAGAATAGCACTCTATCGAGCCTGGCGTTTTCTATGCCGCCGCCAGCTGTCGTGTAGTCTTCATTATCAGACACTATCACCATCGGCCCATCCAGTCGAATGCGCCCGAAGTCTCGATCCAGCCAACTGTACAGAACCCGCAGTTGCGAGCTGACCTGGGTATTAGCCGTGGAGGTACCTATTGCCTCGGAAGCCAGTGCGAAAACCGTTGCCGCCGCCGCCACCAGGGCCGCTCCCATGGCCACAGCTACCAGCATCTCGACTAAGGTAAAGCCAGCGGACGCTGAAAAATCAGGATGTCGGTCGGACTTATGCATTAGCTAACCCAAATATTTAAGAGTTTCCTTGACGCTGATTTCGCTGATTACGCAGATAAACAAGATTTTCTCTTTGTACTTCTTTTCTTTCAGCGAAATCCGCGTAATCTGCGTCTAAAATTCTTTCCGCGTCTGAGTTTCTTTCCTTCCATTTTTTCTGCTTTGTGCCTCTGTGCCTTTGCCCCTTTTTTACAATCAGTGTAATCTGTGCAATCTGTGGCTAATAATCTTTCTTTCCGTTTCCCTTTACCTTCGTGAACTTCGTGTCCTTCGTGGTGAAATCTTTCTTCTCACGGCAAATACAGCATTGTCTGGAACACGCGAATCGCCGGCGAGCTTCGGCCATAATTGGTGCCGTCATAAGGCCCGGGTATAACCCAGAAATTCCGAGCCGTGCTTATGTCTGCAGGCAAAGGAGTCAATAGAGTAACGGTATTGGTAGCCCCCTCATTACGAGAGATTATGCTATAAATTGCTCCTGTTTGACCGTCGATGATGTAGCCTGCTGATGGAACCCTGCCAAAATTAGAGGTTACCGTCAGCATCCGTTCATCTGCCGTGCCTGTGCATGCAACAGTTCGCAGCTCGGGGAAACCCGAAGGGTTGTCGCTATTATCTAAAAAGCCAGGATTCCCACTCGGTTCTCGTGATACGACAATTACCACCTGACAAAGATTCCCCATCGGCCCGGTAGTGCTAGTGCTTGCCCGGCGGATCAGAGCCGACCATGAAAATGGACCGCCATTGAACTCACGTTCACAACTCCCGTATGGCATAACAACCAGATTGGCCCCAAGAACCCCAGCAAGCTCTGTTTGGCCGATATTGTCCTTGATCTCAGCCACAGCCTCCTGAAAGACGGCCTGGGACGTGGTCTCATCGGACACGGCAATACTCATGGCCACCCCAGCCGGGAAGGCTGCTGCTATGAGCA
>JAACET010000013.1 GCA_011682385.1 Actinomycetota bacterium
TCTTGGATTGCCGAGCAGGTACCAGCCATACTCGAGGCCTGGTATCCCGGCGAAGAAGGCGGCCACGCCCTTGCAGATATCATATTCGGCAAGGTCAACCCCTCCGGTAAGCTACCGATTTCCTTCCCCCGGTCGGTAGGCCAAGTCCAGAACTACTATAATCACAAACCTTCCGCCAGGGGCTACTATCACAGACCCGGAAAACCCGGCAAACCGGGACGCGATTATGTATTCAGTCAAACCACGCCTCTCTTTGAGTTTGGCCATGGGCTCAGCTACACAAGGTTCAAGTATTCCAACCTCCGCGTGAGTCCCAAAAGAATTGCCCCAGCGGGCCAGGTGGAAATCAAGGTGGATCTGGCCAATAGCGGACCGGTCGCAGGCAGCGAAGTTGTACAGGTGTATGTAAACGACCTGGTCAGCAGCACGACCACGCCGGTTAAGGCCCTGCGAGCCTTCAAGAAAATCAGCTTGAAGCCCGGCCAAACACGGACCGCACGTTTTATACTGAGAAGTAAAGACCTCTCACTTATTAACGAACATATGCAGCGTGTGGTGGAGCCGGGAGCCTTCGAAGTAATGATAGCAGGACTGAAGAAGCGTTCGAGGTAGTCTAGAGTGGGTTATTGGTGGGCAATTACAACCGCTTTTAGGCCACATAATCACTTATGGCGTACATCGGAATTGGCACTTGTTGGGTGCCTGAATTTCGGAGAAAGGACCGATATTCTGAGGCGGGTCAGTTGCTACGCTCCCAAGCCTCTGAAACGCAGAAAAGACCGCTGGAGATTCCTCTGTCATAACGCTATAGTTGCTATAGAGTTGTGATCAAAATATCTTGCCGTGATCCATCTCACCTCGTCATATAACTAATCCTTGCCATAAAAGCCAAGAAAAGACTTGACTTACTGAACCGATTCAGTTATCATAATCTTGATTATTACGGGCAGGTGAAAGACCAGAGCGACTTAGAACCAAGTATACGGAGACAGGTTATTCAGATGGCTGTAACTCTTGCCGACATCGCCGAAATGACTGGGTTTTCCCGGGCCACTGTATCGATGGCCCTGCGAAATCACCCGGAGATCAGTTCGCGAACCTGCGTACATTTGCAGAAAATAGCCAGGGCGGCTGGCTATCGAGCCTATGCTTCAGCTCGGGCTCTGAGCACGAAACGTTATCACACGGTCACTTTCGTAATGGGTGGCCTTCAGAACCCGGCTATCCTTTTGGGTTCCTATCCGGAGTGCGTGGAGGGGGCAGCCACTCGCTTGGCTGAAGCCGACTATAAATTATTACTTTCAGCCCAACCCCCGCGTTCCCATAAGGACAGAGACTGGATACCGGATATATTGCGGGAGCATTCCTACGATGGCCTGCTGGTTTTTATGCCGCCAATTCCCCACATACAGCAGGAACTGCAGAATCTCAGCGGTTGCCCCTATGTAGTGGTAGATTCTCCTCCCCTGGAAGGGATTAGCACCGTGGGCATGGATGAGGAGCAACAAGCTCGAGTGCTGACAGAGTATCTGATTGAACTGGGCCACCGGAAGATCGGATTCGTCAACGCTATCGGGACAATTCCGGGATGGCGGCCCCATCCGCGTGTCCACCTGCGGGAGCTGGGTTATCTGCGAGCTATGATTGATGCCGGCCTGAGGCCCTCTCAGGGTAATGAGCAGACCATACCTGTTATCCAACGACTAGCACAGCTCTTCACGGGTGATGATCGCCCGACAGCTCTGATTTTTTATGGTTCGGGGGCTGCCTATGAGGGCATCCAATGGCTTGGTGAGCGTGGGCTAAAAGTACCGGACGACGTTTCTGTGACCAGCATAACGGACTTTCCTAAATATCGTCTGGCGGACATTACCTGCGCCAAACCTCGTTGGGAGGAAATTGGCCGGACGGCTGTGGAGATTTTGCTGGGGCAATTGACCAAGCCGGCAAACGAGCCGCGGTCTATTCTACTTATGACCGACGTTGAGGTCCGCAAGACTACTGGCCCGCCGCCGGGAACAAACGGACCTAAGGCAACAAAGCAGACGTCCGACGTTACAGACACACGACAGGGAGGAGACACGTAGTTTTTGCGGACAGTTGTGGTGTTTTTAGAAAGTCTAGAAGAGAAGAAAGGAGGTTGACATATAAGAACGAGTAGTTTTGTTCAGAGAGCGTTTTTTTGTTTTAGAGTTAGAAGGAAAGGAGAAATATGATGAGTAGCAGAGTAAGCATAGTGGCTATTGTTGTAGGTTTGGTACTAACTTCATCGGTGCTAGGGTCATATACCGGCACGCCCGTTACCAGCGGCCTGCGCTGGTGGCTGGACGCGGCTGACCCGTACAACAACGGAGGAACCGCCCTTCCGGCGGAAGGCAATGTAATAGGACAGTGGTATGATAAGGCCACAGGCGACGGGAGCCAGGATCCCACCACCGCCTATCAGAACTCCCCGCACTGGTATTCCAACAGTGGGGCCCCGGTCCTGAGGTTCGATGGGACAGATGACAAAATGGAGGTAGCCTCCTCCACAGCCTCGTTCAACTATCTGCACGACGGGACGGCCAACACCGTGTTTATCGTTGCCAAGTCTGACAACGCCGCCTACTTCCTAGAAAACAATGGGGCTTTGGACAGTAATCCCGGAACGCGATTTGCCAATGTTTCTACATCGGGCAGATACCTCACCCAGGTAACGAATGGCAGTGCCACATCGTACATTATATATACTGGCGCCGGCACCTGGCCCCTTGGAAATTACGAGATCACGTCCAGGCGGTTTGTTGACAGTGGCACCCCGAGCGACGGGACAGATGACGTGGAGCTGATCCGCGACGGCAGTCTTATTGCTACGGCAGATGCGACGGCCGGATTCAGCTCCGCCGATGCCAACCGTAACATGGTTATAGGCCGGCTTGGCGGGACCTACCTTGACGGTGACATCTCCGAGATCCTGGCCTACGACCGGGCCCTGAGCGATGCTGAGCTGAACCAGGTCGGTAGCTACCTGGGAACCAAGTACGGCATTACCTGGGTTCCGGAGCCGGCCACTATGATCGTGTTGGCCGCTGGCGGTCTGTTGGCCCTGCTGGGCCGGCGTCGGCGTGCTTAGTAGAGTAAGTATAGCATAGGTGGTTGGTAAGCCATAAAGGCGAGGGATACAAGGCCCTCGCCTGGCGGTTTGGAACTTGGCGATCTTTGGCTGCGCCGTCGACTTACAGAGATGGTGCAGCCAGCTCGTGAGCCTTTATATGTGTGGGGTACGGACGGAGGAGAGGGTGAATCCCCAGAAACACTCAGAAGCCACAAATGCGAAACGCTAGTACAACCCTATGTGAACGTTGGCCCCTACACGGTTTTACGCTGATTGAGCTACTTGTGGTAGTGGCCATCATCGCCCTGCTGGTGGCAATCCTGCTGCCGGCTCTGGAGAGTGCCCGCGAAGAGGGCAGGCTAAGCGCGTGTGCCACAAACCTCCACCACATAGGCCTGGCTCTGCACCTTTACGCCAATGATAATTACGGTTACCTGCCACCGGCCAGAAGTGGCCAAGCCCCCGACATCTGGTACTGGTGGGCAGGCTTGATCCTGCCTTACGTGCAGAGACCCATGTCTGATTGGGCGGTTGGCATGCAGACCTGGGGCGACCCCAGTGTAACCTACGGGGACCCGATATATTGTCCGACTTATCAGGACCCGGAAACTAACTACACCTACGGAGGCAGTATCGGCGGGCCAAACAGCGTGTTCGGCACCCCTAATAGTCAATTCGAGTCGACGAAATTGTCCGAGATACCCTCTACAAAGTTCATGGTCGCTGATGCGCGTAATGTGATTATTTATAACTGGGGCACTAGTGTCGACACTGATTATGACGGCGATGGCCTGCTTGATTCCTGGTCGTTGTTGCTGCCAAACGCCCCTTACATGGGCATGGTCCCCAGGCACCGAGGCGGAACCGGGGCAAATTTTGTTATCGTAAGCGGCTCTGTACAGTTCAAAACCATCAGGCAATGGGCTATGAACGAGGGCGACTTCTGGGACTTCTACGGCAATGAATAGGTAGTTGTACTCCTGCCTACTTTGTCCTGTCTAAAATACGAGCGTTGTATATGTTTTCCTCCCCCTGTGGCCAGACTTTATCGGCTGAAAGGAACTTTCCAATGAGCAAGAAGCTACTATGGCTATTAGTAGCCGTGGCAGTGAGTGTTTTTCATCCAGACCATCGGGGCCAAGGCAGAGCTGGGGCCCCCTGTCAGCCGGGATAAGAAACTGATCGGCTGGGCTGTGACCAGCCTGTATCCTGCTTATCTTCGGGACCACATCAGCGAGATCGAACAGCGCTTGCCGTTTGATGGCGTTATCATCTCCGTTTACCCGGATGACTGGTCGTTTGCCAGGACGGGGCAGGAGGGACTGGTCTTCGGCGGCAGGCCACTTACGCGGGACGATTACAAAGAGGCCCTGGCTGACTTGAAGGCCACGAAGTTTAATCGCTTCACGGACAATTTCATTAATATCGCTGCTTGTGCCAGGGGAGCCAGATTCACCGGGCCAGAGGAGGGCAACCTGGATTGGTTCGATCCCAACTGGTCGGTGCTGGCTCAGAATGCAGCCGTGGCCGCCTGGCTGGCTAAAGAGGCGGGATTTAAGGGCTTCATGCTGGACGTGGAATATGCTCCCGGCAGCCCCACGCCATTTGGCGGAGCAGACATATTCAATTATCGCCTCCGACCGGACAAGGACAAAAGGACCTACGAGGAGGTTTCTGCCCAGGTCCGCAAACGCGGACGGGAGTGGATGGAGACAGTGACGGCCGTCTATCCGAATATCAGCATTATGATCCAGCAGAATACCGGATGGACGCAATCCAAGCCCGACCAGGACCGTTCGCTGGTAGCACCTTTTGTGGACGGCATGCTCGAAGGCAGCGGCCCTGAAGCAAGGATATCCGACGCCGGGCAATATTCCTATCACCTGCTGAAGCACAAGTCCTTCAAGAACTATCGGCTGCGCTCGAAATCGGAAGGGGCAAAGGTTTCAAAGGTCCCGGAACTTTTCAAAAAACGGATAGAACAGGATCTGGGCGTTAGTTTTGAGGAGGATTATGAACTACGTCCCAGGAAGGATTGCAAAATCTTTTTCAGCACGCCCGGAGAGCTCAACAAGAACCGCAAGAACCCCAGGGCGCTGGAACATACTCTGTACAACGCCCTAAACGTAACGGATCGCTACGTGTGGATATACACAGGTCATGGACACTACCTCTATCATCCGGATTTGATCCGGAAGGAAAACCAATGGCGACATCGGGGAGCATGTCGGCTGTGTCCGCACGCGGAGTGGCCCCAGGAATATACCCAGGCCATTCTTAATTGCCGGAAACCCCACGATCTAGGCTGGAATAAGTTCCTGACCGCTGAATACTATAAGTCAATATCAGGATCCCGGCCGGGCTATGGTGATGCTCCGCTGGAAGAACGACTTAGGGTTACCTTGACCAAAAGTGTCGAACCTGATCTTGTGTCACAGAGGATACCCGGGGGCAAGAAACCACAAACTAGCGCGCTGCGTGTGAGCCCGGACGCGTCAATTACAGACGAAGGCCTCAGAGTCATCGGCGATTTTGGTGTAGAGTACGATGCTCGCATCCTGGTCTTCAATTGGAACGGACAATGTGACTATGAAATGACGATCGAATTCTGGCATAAGTATGAAAATGGCGGACGCCTATTGACTATTGGCCAGTACGACGGGTCAAGAGAGCCGGTGCCTCAGGCGATATACATAGCTGCCGATAGCAAAGGGGTACAACTGTTCATCGACCGGGCCGGGTATAACCGCCCCCTTAGAGCAGCTTATGCTTTCGAGAGGGGCAAATGGTATCACTTCGCCCTGCTTTACGACCCTAATATTCCCAATCCATTTGGTATAGAATCAGATGGCGTCACCAGATTATACATCAACGGAAAAGAAGTTATTCAAACGAAAACAGGAATTGGTAAACTTAATCCCGATTGGAGTAACGACAGTGTTATTTGCCTGGGTGGCAGCTCAAGCACTGAATCTGGCGAGGTTTCTACTCCTGGGCGGGGCACTTACAGTGACTTCGTCATAACAAGAGGATTGAAATATCTTAGCAAATTCAAACTGCCCGCTAGAAGTATCGAATAGGGAATGAGTTTAAACTCTTAAACAGTTGGGAAATACATAATGAAAACTAAACTGATTCTGACATTGGTGACCTTAAGTGTCTTTCTGATTAGTTTGAGCCTAGTGGCGCAGCTAAATACTCAGGCTCTTCCCGCCAAATTGGCCCAAGCACAATTCGACGAGATAAAAGACAAAACTAACCTGCTGAAAAATGGAAATTTTGAAAAGTGGCAGCCCGCCCCCAAAGGTTGGCCTGAAGGTTGTATGTTTGCTGAAGGGTGGGATACCAACGGCGCCATTTCTCGGAGCAGCACGACGGTAAAAGACGGTTCCTTTTCACTAACTATGGGTTCCTCATATGGTTACACCTGGATTACCAATGATATTCCGCTGGATTCATGTCGTGGCAAAACGATTGTCTTCGGTGCCTGGGTCAAAACAGATGCTAAGATAAGAGTCTCCATATCTCTCGTTGGCTATAACGGCGAAAGATATACAGTAAACGATTCCGGTCTTCATCCCGGCGATGGCCAATGGCACTTCCTAACGGTCAAAAGACCTGTTCCTACTGATGCTACAGGTCGACTTCGCGTGTATTTCAATCTTCGTTCCAGTCTGCCAGATGGAATGGTTTACATGGATGGGGCAAGAGTCGTCGTAGTGGATAACTAGATTTTTCGCAGTTGGGCTGATACTCAACTGGGTATTCTTCTTTGGAGCAAACAATGGGTAGTTGTAAGGTTCGTTTTGGGGTTATCGGGACAGGAACCATAGGCAAGTGTCACTGCAGAGATATCGCCGACCATGATAGAGCTACACTTGTCGCAATATCGGATATTTCCGAGCGAAACGGCCAAGCTGTCGCCGACGAGTATAACGTTTCTTTCTACCGCGATTACCTCGAATTACTGTCCAGAGATGATATAGATGCGGTGGTGGTATCCACTCCAAGTGGTACACATGGCCAGATAGCTCTTGCGGCTGCCAAGGCAGGTAAGCACATATTAGTGGAAAAGCCCATGGAAATCGATTTATCCAAGGCTGATCAAATGATAGAAGCATGTAACGCCGCCGGCGTGAAACTAGGGGTTGGTTATCCTTTTAGATTCAACAAAGCCAATCTAAGAGCCAAACTCGCAATTGAAGCAGGACTCTTGGGCGATTTGGTGTTAGGTGAAGCCAGGACTAAGATATGTCGTACGCAGCAGTACTATGATCGGGGAGGGGGCTGGCGTGGCACATGGAACATGGATGGCGGTGGAGCCGTCATGAACCAGACTGTCCATATGATCGATCTTCTGCAATGGTTTATGGGGCCGGTGAAAAGTGTGTTTGCTCACGCTGGCACAGTTGCTCGTAAAATAGAGGCTGAGGATTTGGCTGTGGCCGTGGTAGAATTTGCCAGCGGGGCCATGGGCACGATTGTCGGCACGACAGCCATTTACCCGAATTCTTTTTTCGGCGTAGAAGTTCACGGCCAGAATGGTAGTTTCAATTCGGAAACAGGGGAACTCAAAACGCGCGAACCGGCGGATTCTTCGGCTGAGCCTTCCGGTCTGATGTTTTCCAAGGGCGCAGTTGATGACTTGGTCGATGCAATAGTGAACGACAGGGAACCTATGATAAGTGGAGAAGAGGGGCGTAAATCTCTGGAGATAGTTCTAGCCTTGTATGAATCCGCCAGAACAGGCAAAATAGTGAAATTACCTATCCCCTCGAGGTATCAGCCAGCTTCCCTGGCCCGGTCTTAAGCCGATTTCTTCGACCAGACGGATGGCTGATCCCCTGAATCCTGATCCGGCAGAGCATCTTTTTGGCTCCTGGACGAGGAGCAGATCAGCTGGTTATTGCCGCCGTTCCGACAATACTTTTTTTTCTGTCAGAATGTTATCATCAGAGGTATTGTTGTACCTGTTGAAAAGTGAGTCTATTTCTACAAGGGAAAGGTTGAACTAATGAAAAAAATCCGCTTTGCTTTTGTCGGTCTCCGGCATCCACACATCTTTAATATTTTGGGTAATGTGCAACAGCGTCAGGGCACGGAAATTGTAGCTGTGTGCGAAGAGGATCCCCAAACACGCCAGGATGTCCTGGCCAAAGGTGAGCTAAAAATTACTCACCAAAGCTACGAGGCCCTGCTGTCTGAAGTTGATTGCGATGTGATTACTATCGGCGACTACTACAGCAAACGCGGCCAGCTTATTCTCCGAGCCCTCGAAGCCGGCAAACATGTGCTTTCCGACAAACCGATCTGCACCAGCCTGGCTGAGTTTGATTCCATAAGCAAGAAGGTAAAGGATTCCGGCCTAACTCTGGGCTGCCAATTGGATTTGCGAGCCCTGCGTCCATTTCGTACGATGCATCAGCTCATAAAGGCCGGCCAAATCGGTGATATTCAGACGATAAGCATAAATGCCCAACACCGCTTGGCTTTGGGTACCAGGGCCTCTTGGTATTTTGAACCGGGCTGCCACGGAGGAACCATTAACGATATAGGCATCCATGTAGTGGATATGGTTGAATGGCTCAGCGGCCGGCAGATCGTAGAGATCGTGGCTGCACGGGCCTGGAACGCCAGGGCTGGCGAGTTTCCGCACTTCCAGGACGGGGCCCAGTTTATGCTACGTCTGGACAACAATGGAGGAGTACTTGCTGATTTATCATATCTTTCGCCGGATGCCTGTAAAGGATTGCCGCAGACCTGGCGGGTAACATGCTCTGGCAGTGACGGTATCATAGAGGCAACCCTTCAGGCGGAAAAAGTGCTGCTGGCGACCAAGTCGGACAGCCAACCCAATTATATACCGCGGGTGGAAGACACTTGTGAGGATTATCTGGATGACTTCCTTAATCAGATCAGAGGGCAAACCGAAAACGTTGCCCTTTCGACACAGAAGGTATTACGTGCCGCCCACTTGGCCCTGCTGGCCCAGCAAGCTGCTGATACGGGAACCAGCCATGTGCCGTGCTGATCGTAAACGGTGAAGCGTTTGCCGTATAGATAGATCTAAATGTTTGCTGGATTGACGGTATTCTGTGATGACAAAACAAACATTGCCCCAACCTTTGCGGGGGATAATTCCCCCCATGGTCACGCCACTGCTTGATAGAGATACGCTGGATATCGAGGGACTCGAACGGCTCGTTGAGCATATATTAAAAGGCGGTGTTGACGGTCTTTTCATACTCGGCACAACCGGGGAAGCACCCAGTCTAAGCTATGATTTGAGACGAGAACTGATAAAGCGAACTTGCCGTACAGTCGCCGGCAGAGTGCCTGTTCTTGTGGGCATAACCGATACCTGTTTTATCGAATCGGTCAATTTATCCAATTACGCTGCCGATTGTGGTGCTGACGCTGTTGTCTTGGCCCCGCCCTATTATTTTCCCGTGGGTCAGCCCGAGCTTCTGGAATATCTGCAACATATCACCGAGTCGCTTGCCCTGCCGGTGTTTCTGTACAATATGCCCAGCCATACGAAATTATGCATCGAGCCGGATATCGTACGTAAAGCCGCAGAGAACTCCAAAATAGTCGGCCTGAAGGACAGTTCAGCCGACATGATTTATTTTCATCACCTCCAGGAGCTTTTTAAGGACATCCCGGAGTTTTCACTGCTGGTTGGGCCGGAGGAATTGTTAGCGGAAGCTCTGCTTTTTGGGGGGGATGGCGGTGTTTGTGGGGGTGCAAACATATATCCGCAGCTTTATGTGAATCTTTACCAAGCCGCGAAAGAAAAGAATCTTGATCAGGTCGCCAAGTTACATAGCCAGGTCATGCAGATAAGTAGTTCCATTTATAGTGTAGGTAAATACGGCTCTCGTTTTATTAAAGGCACTAAATGCTCACTGTCGCTGATGAATATTTGTAGTGATTTTATGGCTGAGCCATTTCACCGTTTCAGAGAGCCGGAAAGAGAATTGGTCCGCGAGGCCCTGCAAGGTCTGGGCCTGATATGAATAGTAAGAAATCAAGATGAATTGGCAGCCCCTTCTTTCCAAAGAATATCAAATAGATGTGGCCGTAGCCGGTGGCGGCATCGCCGGAGTATTTGCTGCCATAGCAGCGGCAAAGAAAGGTGGCCCTGTGTTTGTGCCCGATCAGCAGGGGATACAGAAAACCCCTGACAACAACTACGCCCAATTGCCGATGAGCCTATATTTCGTATTGCGAAACACACACCGTAAGGTCGAGCCTTATCTGCCAAAAGGTTAGGCTCACTATTGATTTTTGAACGGTCTTTGAAAGGGAATCGCTATGTTTGTTTCCGGTATTGCCGACGAGGCTGGCCAAGATATTGACACACAGATACGCGCCCATCGCGCTTTGGGATGGAAGCACATAGAGCTTCGTAATATCGATGGTGTTACTCTGGCTAACGTTCCAGAGCAGCAGTTCGAACAAATCGTTGCAAAGCTAAGCCAGGCTAATCTCAAGGTATCATGTTTTGCCTCTGCTTTGTGCAACTGGTCACGTAAGATAACTAACCCCTTTGAGATCGACTCCGTTGAACTCGCCAGGGCCATTTCCCGCATGCAACGGCTCAAGACAAAGTTTATTCGCATTATGAGTTACCCCAATGCCTCTCTCAGTCAGGCTGATTGGAAGAAACAAGTTGTAAGTCGCATAAAAGAGTTGGCCCGCATGGCCGAAGATGGTGGAATTCTTTTGCTCCACGAAAACTGTGATGGTTGGGCAGGCCAATCACCCCGCCACAGTTTAGAGCTTCTTGATGCTGTTGATTCTCCCGCCCTAAAACTACTCTACGACACTGGCAATCCGGTCTTGCATGATCAGGACGGATGGGAATTTTACTCCCAGGTTGCCGACCACATAGTCTACGTGCATATTAAAGATGGCCTGAAGGAATCGGGTAATTTTCAGGCTACCTTTCCGGGAGAAGGTCAAGGCCAAGTTGAGCGAATTCTGACTGACCTTTTTCAGCGAGGATATGATGGCGGTTTTAGTATTGAGCCTCATCTAGCCGCAGTAATTCACGAAAACAAGCAGGCTGATGATCCTGCCCAGGCCTACGAGCTATATCTAGACTATGGCCGGCGCACGGTAGATTTATTGGAAAAATCTAGAAAAGCGATATAGGCCTAGGTTCTCCCTGGTCGAAATTTGCTAAAAGAACTGAGTTGGTGTCAGAATCTACAGTGGCAATTTAACCGGCCCATTAATCTGGGCTGAGCGGTAAATAGCCAAGATCAGCTCTACGGCTCTGCGAGCTTCGTGCCCGTTTAACTCTGGCTCCGTGCCGGCATCCAGGGCTTTGAAGAAAGATTCGTAATTACGGCGATGTCCCTCGTGGCTGATGGCCTTGGGATCGGCGGCACCACCACCGGTGTTGGTGGCACCGGTAAAACGGCAGCGAATCTCGGCGTCCTCGGGGGCTTCCTGAGCGAACTGCCAGACCGTCAAATCGTTCTCGACCAAGACAGCCGAACCAGCGTCACCAGAAATTTCTAGTCGCCTGTATTGGCCGGGGTACATGCTGGTGGCGGCAACCATGGTTCCTAAGGCTGAGTTTTCGTACTCGAGTGTGGCTACGGCCGTATCCTCGACCTCGATCTGCGGATGAGCCAGTCTAGCTGTGATGGCCTGGACGCGCTTTACCGGGCCAGCCACATACTGCAGAAGATCAACTACGTGGATAGCCTGGTTCATCAAGGCTCCGCCGCCATCCAGGGCCCATGTTCCCCTCCAACCCCCTTGGGCATAATACTCGTCGGTTCGCCACCAAGGCACGTAACCTGCCACAAAAGTGAGCCGACCAAATCGGCCGGCTTGCAGGGCCTGCTTTATCTGGGCCACGGCTGGGTCGAAACGGAAAGGAAAAATCCCACCAAGTTTGACCTGAGCCTTCTGGGCAGCCTCGATCATCCGATCGATTTTCTCCAGAGTGATTTCCAACGGCTTCTCGCAAATCACGTGCTTACCAGCCCGGGCAGCGGCAACGGCTGGCTCCGCGTGAGCACCACTAGGTGTACAAATGCTGACCACATCAATATCATCGCGGCTACATAACTCGTTGTAATCCGGGACGTAGTCGCATGAAAACTCCTTGGCAAATGCCTGGCCGTTCTCGGGCAGCACGTCGCAACTGGCGATTAGTCTGGCATTGGGCAGCTCGGCCAGGGCCCGAGCATGGAACTGGGCGATCACGCCCAAACCGGTAATAGCGACACCATAAGTTTGATCTGACATTAAAGCTTTTCTCCTTGAGCGTGGGCAGAGCGGTCGCTTACTTGTACTGCATGAACTCCACAACGGCGCCGTCTTGAGCCTGGTAAAAACCCACGACGGCAAAACCTACGTCAAAAGGTTCCAAAAGCACCTTTAGGCCGTGACTGACCTGGTCGAGGTCGCTGACACGGAAAGCAACATGGGCCTGCGTTCGAACCGGGCCGGTCACGGGCGAATCCGGCTCAAAGCGTAGCCACTCGACACCATAAGGGTGTTTCTTAGAATCAGTCACCCACACTCTGGTAGCTTCGACGAATTCCTCGCCTTCATGGCGTTGGTCAGTAACCAAACCGATATGATCAAACTCCATATTTTTATCCTTATGATAGTTCCATGTAATAATCCCATTTGTCCACGGGTACGGGAAGCGGCTTTTTTAATTCTATAGATTTGATGGCCGGATTTCCCAGCAATGCCGCTCGGCAACCGACCGGCGGGTACATACCGTTGCCAACTCCACCTCAGCCATAGAGCCGGCCATCTGGGCGTGATACTTTCCGAAGCAGCCCAGGCCAATCACGTCATGTCTGACTGCGTTCATTGCCGCGTTGCTTTTAACCCTGATACTTGGTGAGTTTACGGCCCTTGTTCGACTTGCGAAATTCAATTGCCTCGTCCACCAATCGGAACACGTCGTAACCGGGCCGATAGCCCAGTACGGCACGTGCCTTGTTAATATCGATCTGGAAATCATACCGGCCGTCTCGCTCGAACTCCACCACCGGGATGTCAAGTTTTTCAGAGATGTAACGGCTCAAAGCATCATAGCTGAAAGCGGAAGGTGCGGCAATGTTGAACGTTTCTCCAACAGCTCGTTCGTTCCCCAAGGCCAGCAAAAACGCCTGCACTACGTCTTGGACCCCGACAATGTGCCTCTTGTAGGCTGAGCCGCCAGGATGAAGCAGGCAAGCCGCTGCGTCCTGGTCTTTTTCAAAAAGGGCCTTTTGCTCAGCGGTGACCGCCAACTCTTTCCACACCGGCACACCGAAGTTGGGTTCTTTTAGCGTCATATGGGCCAGCAGGTCGTCGTCTTCGTGTATCCAGGAAAAGCGTAGAATTGTAATGGGCAAGCCGTATTGGATGGCGTACTGATTGCACATCGTCTCTTCGAGCACCTTGGAAAGGATATATAATCCGGGATAGGCCTGTAGAGGAGTATTTTCGTCGAGCGGGTAGGGATGAGGATAAAACCATATTCCTAAAGATCCATCGCCGCCGGCAAGGAGGAACTGTTTGAGGCCTCCAACGTTGCGACTGGTCTCGAGCAGGTTGAAAATGCCCTTGATACTGACGTCCAGGAAATTCTCCGATTCTTTGCACGTGGCCAAATGGCAGATGGCATCAATGTCCTCGATGGCCTTTGCGACAAAGTCACGAGAACTCATCGATCCCTGGACTACCTCCACATTATCAAACTCTAAGGGTGTGTTGAATTGCATGGCCCGGACGTTGTATCCCTGCTGCACCAGGGCAGGGATAAGGTGTCGACCGACTTTTCCGCTGGCCCCTGTAACCAAAACATTTTTTATTTGCATATCTGCACCTTTCGTTACCAGTGCATAAGGATTTTTATCGCTTCCTGCTTGTATAGTTTTTCCACTGCTTGGTCATATTGCTCAAAAGGCATGATTCCGCCGACAAAGCTCTTTGTGTCGATTTTCCCCTCTTCCAGAAGTTTGGTTACAGCCCGAAGGTTGTCGATAGTCTGAACCTTGGAGTTCTTGATGACCATCTCCTTAGCAAACCACTTGGACTGATCCACCAGGAACGGTTCGTTGGTAAATCCGAAGATGACGACTTCCTTTTTGCTGATTTCAAAAGAATTAATTATCGATTGCGGGACGCCCGTGGCATCAATTACCACGTCCGCCCCTTCTTCAATCATAGCTTTCAGCTCTGCTTCTACGGAGGGGTCGATAATTTTCTTAATGCCCATGTTCTGAGCAGCTTTGGCCCGCTGGGCTGATATTTCCACGCCTACTACCTCTTTGGGTCCAGCCAGCAGCATCAACTGTAGAATTGCCATTCCAGCCGGTCCCAGGCCAGCCAAAGCGACTGTCTTGCCTTTCACGTCTCCGGTGACTTCCAGACAATGATGGGCACAACCGAACAGCTCCAGCACGGCAGCTTCTTCGACTGGGACTTTCTTGTCAATTGGGACCACACTGTCGGCCTTGCGTAGGACATATTCCATATAGAGCATTGGGCCGCCTTCGATCATCATAATAACTCGATCATCAACTTGAAGATTCTTAACCTTTGACCCTGTTTCGACCACGATTCCCACACCCTCGTGCCCATACACGCCGGGATCACAGGGATACTTGATTAGATCGCCGTACAATCCGTAAAAAATCTTGTAGTCGTTCTGATTGCACAGGGCTGCGTACTCCAACTTGACTACGATTTCGTCAGCCTGTGGCTTGGGTTTTTCCAGTTCGACGATCCTGAACTCACGGGGTTTTACGATCTGTAGAGCTTTCATATTGAATCATTGCCTTTCGATAATATTCCGAGATTTCTAGCTCGACAGACGTCGTGCTGTAAACTGGACGAATCGCTGCCGAGGGCCTTGCTTTCACAGGGATGACGGCATAGACCGTTCAGTTTGAGTAAGATAGCCGGCCCAGAAGATTTATACAAGAATTTATTATTGACGCACACTGACCGATTTTAGGCTGCGGGGGATTTTTCCAAGCGGCGAATATAGGGTTCAGATGAGTTACCTCCCGGAGGCGGTTGCGTAGTCTTCCAGCCCCCAATCTTGCAACCACAGAATGAAATCTTCCATTTCTCCCGACGAAATGGCTAATCGCGTTAGCGAGAAATTGACTTGACAGGGAGAAGCAAATTGTATAAAAGAACAAACCGATTTGCAGCAACTGTGCTGACACCGAAACGTGCGGCGAGTCTCCAAGCAATGTTGGTCGTTGTTGAAGGCCAAATAGTCTATTCGACGAGAGCTTTGTTAGGCAGAAATAGATGATTGATCCGACAGCTAAAAAGACTATGCAAATCTGGGGTTTTGCTAAACAGCATTTGGTGGCCGGTGTATCGGCCTCCACCAGGGTTAATAAGGCCCTGGGCAGACCCTTCATAGCCGTCCGAGGCCAAGGCTCAAGGCTATGGGGTGTAGATGGTAATGAGTTGATCGATCTGTGCACTTCACATGGTGGTTCTATACTGGGGCATAAGCATCCCAAGATAGTGGCCGCTATACAGAAGGCCTTGGACATGGGGATCATGTGCTCTTACGAGACGGAATACCAGGGCCGGTTGGCGGCCAAGATTTGCCAAATGGTTCCCGCTGCCGAGTTATGTCGATTCACTTGTAGCGGTACTGAAGCGACCATGCATGCCATCCGCCTGGCCAGGACCATAACCGGCCGGGAAAAAATATTAAAATTCGAGGGGCATTTTCACGGATATCACGATTACGTCCAATTTACCTGGGGGCCGGATCTGAAAGCTCTGCCGTCGCCGGATGAATCGCCCACGATCGCCGAATCTGCCGGCATACCCAAAGGGATGAACCAATACTGCATAGCGGCCCCATTTAATAATCTAAATGCCCTGGAAAAAGCCATAGACAGGCACAAGGACGACTTAGCGGCTGTTATATGTGAACCAATAAACTACAATGCTGGCTGTATTATACCGGATAAGGAATATATGCGGGCCATGCGACAGCTCTGCAGCGACAATGGAATCCTGCTGATATATGATGAGGTCCTGTCAGCTTTTCGAATGGGCCCGGATTGTGGTCAAGGATATCTGGGTATTACTCCGGACCTGTGTACAATTGGAAAGTGTGTGGCTGGCGGCACACCTCTGAGCGTTTTTGCCGGCAAGAAGGAATATATGGAACAGGTCAGTCCCTTGGGCAAGTCAGCCCACAGTGGCACCTACACCGGTCATCTTATCCCGGTAATGGCTGCGATTGCCTGCCTGGAAGAGATAAGTTCCCCTGGCTTCTACGAGCACATTAATGCTTTGGCTGAGAAGCTGTACGGAGGGATGGAAGAGCTCTTGGCCAAGTACAAAATACAAGCCAGAGTACAAGGACTGGGAGCCAGATTCGGCCTTTATTTTGGAGTGGATAAAGAGGTCAGGAGCTATCGCGATGCGGCCCGAGCGGACAAAGAAATACTGATGAGATTTCTGAAATTGACCTATGAAAACGGGATTTATTTCCACGACTATCAGGGCCATCCTTGCCATCACGGGTTTTCTTCAGCCCATAGCCTTGAAGATATGGACGAAGTTCTAACCAGACTCGAAAGTGTTTTGAAGAAACTAGGCTAAAATTCAGAGTATTTTGAGTGGACATTTTTATAAATCAACCAAACCGGTTTGTATATTATTGTCCATTTCGTTACCCAGCCAGGTTCAACAATGCCCTCGCCAAGATGCACAAGACCAACAATCAAAGACGTAGCGGTTAAAGCTGGCGTCTGTAAGACCACGGTTAGCCATGCTTTCAGCGGTCGACGTCCAGTTGGTGCAAAATTGAAACGCCGGATACTCCGGGCGGCAAAGAAACTGGGCTATCAGCCTCATTATATTGCCCAGACTTTACCCAGAGGACATAGCAAGACCATTGCTGTTCTGGTCAGAGATCTCATCAATCAATATAACGCTTTTTATTTGCAGGCTATTGAGCAAGCAGCCTCTGCTCGGGGTTATCATGTGTACGTTTGTATTGTTGGTACAACCCAGGATAAGATTGCCGGCTACCTGCAGGATTTTACTCATGGCCGAGCCGATGGTGCACTCGTGGCCACCTCTGCTGTGAGTAATGGCGCTATTATTGAATTGGCCCAACGAGACTATCCAGCTATTGTACCTTTGCGAACAATTCCGGGATATGAGTATCTATGCAGCAACCCCGTGGATGTCCCCGGGGCCTTTCGCAAATTGCTGGATTATCTTTATGACCTGGGGCACCGTGACTTCGGCTTTATCTGGCACATACGCTCCCACTTGCAGCAGCGTATCAAGGCTTGGCATAATTTCGCCGAGGAAAAGGGCTTGACCCTCAAGCCGCAGCTTGAAGTCGAAAACGTCCATACCGTGGAGCAGGCTGTTGTTGCCTCTGGTCAGCTACTGTCTGAGCATCCGGAAATAACCGCTTTGGTTTGCGCTAATGATATATTAGCGGTTGGCGCTATAACAGCAGCCCGCAAGTTGCGTTTGGATATCCCCGCTAATCTGACCGTGACTGGTTTTGGCGGCATCCCCATGGGGCAATACTGTACACCTGCAGTGACTACGGTGGGCATACCGATTGCACAGATAGCTCACATTGCGGTGAGAAATCTCTTGGATCGTATTGAAGGAGCCCCTCCAACGGATAACATCGATGCCCTTGGGGACCTGGAATTGTTGATCCGGGAATCATCTGGCCCACCCCGAGAAGGACTAAGCAAAGGCTCAACTAAGAATAAAAAGGCGAATGCTAAAGGGACAAAGTTAGTGGCTTCGGCGTGATGTTGCCGGCCACAAAATTTTACCGGTACAATCGGGATAATTGTGCTTAAGGAAAAGACCATGAAAGCGGCTTTATTAACTGCTCTGGAGACAATTGAAATAACGGATATTCCCAAGCCCACGCCGGGGCCGGAAGAAGTACAGGTCCGGGTCAAATGCGTAGCTATCTGCGGCACGGACGTGCATATCTATCAAGGTTTTCCCATAGGTATATTCCAGCCGAAGCTTCCCCTGGTCCTGGGGCACGAATTCAGCGCCACCGTTTCAGCTTTGGGAAAGAATGTCACAGGCTTTAGAGAGGGCGATCGCGTTACTGTAGAAGCCAATATCGGTTGCGGCAAGTGTTACCTGTGTCGGACCGGTGCCTATGTGCTCTGTCCGGAGGTGAGGGTATTGAGCATTCATGCTAATGGAGGTTTAGCTGAGTATGTCGTTGCCCCTCAGACTCACGTGTATCATTTGCCGGATAGCTATGATGACGAGGCTGCCTCGCTAACCGAGCCTCTGGCCATGGCCATGTGCGGGTATTTGAGAGCACCGGTTATGCCGGGTGATTTTGTGGCCGTTTTGGGGGCAGGTACAGGAGGTTTTTGTCTGGCGGCTCTAGCAAAGATGGCCGGTGCTGAAAAGGTCATAATGACTGACACTCGCGAAGAGCGCCTGGAAGTAGGCCTGGCCGTCGGGGCGGATGTGGTAATTAATGCCCGCCAGGAAGATGTTGTCAAAGCAGTGATGCGCGAGACTAAAGGCCACGGGGCTGACATAGTTTATGAAGCAGCCGGTGTTCCCCAGACGTTTGTGCAAAGCGTTCAGGTAGCTGCTCCCAGAGCAACAATTAGCTTTTATGGCGTGCCCGTAGAACCGGTGAATGGCTTCGATTTTGGCATGTTTTTATTAAAGGATTTGAAGATGGTCAGCGCCTCGGGCTCGCCGCGTTGCTTTTCCAGTGCCATATCGGCAGCGGCTTCAGGGAGGGTAAATCTGAGACCGCTAATCACTCATCGACTGAAATTGGAAGATACAGCTAAGGCAATGTCGCTGGTCAAGAATCGCCAGGACGGTGTAGTCAAAGCCCTAATCAAAATATAGGAGTACTATCATGGCAGAAAGTGGATTACCAGCCTGGATAGGCAATACCCCATTCCCGCCGGACAAGAAAAAGCCGTGCCTTGTGGCCGAGCCATCGGTAGTTACTGTCTATGGCTTGGGCGATGAGCGGATTAGTCCCAGAATTTGGGTCAGTACGGACAAGATACTTATTTCAGAATGGACTGTTCCGCCCGGACAGAGTTTTAAGCCAGCCGACATCCACGCAGGCGATGAACCTTATTATGTTGCCGAGGGTGTAGCCAGCATAGTTAACCACGAAACCGGCCAGGTTACTGAGGCGAAGGCCGGTGATTGCTTGCTTATTCCAGCCAATTGCTGGCATCTGGTCTATAACTTCACTGAAGATCCTGTGCGGATTGTAGCTATCATCGCCGGTCCTGTCTGGGAAGAGGGCCAAAAAGAAACCGTTGAGCAGGACACAGTAGAACCTAAATACTACTACAAGGCCTAAAACGGCAGGAGATAAATCATGTATAACGCGTTAGAGCAAATTGGAAATTGGCCTCCGGAGACAGCTCAGGCCCGAAAGGAAAAGCTTCATATCCATATTCCGCCGGAGAAGGCCCTGAAACTAATTCACGGCAAAGATCACCATACCCGTATGGACCTTTTTATCTCCAACGAGCACTGCCATGTTGGTATCCACACCATCCCCGGCGGGAAGCTTGCGGACCCCGAGACCAATGCCGGCGATAAATGTATGCTGGTGCTGGAAGGGAAGATGCAGGTTAGAGTTTTGAAAACGGCTGCGGATGAGTCCTCTGTAAGCACGGAGGCCTGGGAAGTAAAAGAGCACCAGGTATTCTTTATGCCCGAAGGTGTGCGACATCAGGTGTTTAATCTCGACAAGGGCACCTTGCGATATCTCTTCACTGTCGCTCCAAAGCTCTAAAAGCAAAGAGATAGGAATGAGAATAGGAATTGCCAGAATCTGGCAGGAAACGAACACTTTTTCTCCAGAGCAAACAACCCCAGAGCATTTTCGTCTCAACGGTCTGTACTTCGGCAAAGAAGTATTGGATCACCTTGACGAATTGCCGGAGTTGACCGGTGCAGTCGAGGCAGCCAAAGCCCGTGCGGATATTGAATTAGTCCCCCTAATCGCAGCGATGGCTTGGCCGGGCGGCCGACTTACCAAGGAGGCCTTTGAATATCTAAAGAGGAGTTTGCTGGAAGGCTTGCACCAATGTGGCGACCTGGATGGCTTATATTTATCTGGGCACGGGGCTTTGTCAGCTCTGGACTGTGACGACGTCGAAGGTGATTTGTTGGTTGAACTTCGCAGAGAGCATCCGGAAAAGTTACCCATAGCCATCTCCTTGGATATGCACGCCAATATCACTAGGCTAATGATGGATTCAGTAGATATTACCGTGGGCTATCATACCTGTCCGCATTTGGATTTGGAAGAAACCGGACATCGGGCTATGGAGTTGCTCATCGCCATGGTATATGGAAAAACGCATCCGGTGATGGCTTGGAGCAAAGTGCCTATGGTTGTGCCTGCCGACAGACACAATCACTCTGAAGGCCCCCTGCAGGAGTTGCTCGCCTATGTCGAAAAGGCGGAAAAAATGCCCGAGGTTATTTCCTGTTCTGTTTTTGCAGTCCAACCTTGGCTGGATGTTGAGGAATTGGGCTGGAGCACAGTAGTCATAACGGATGGAGACGCCGAACTGGCTCAGAAATTAGCGGACGAAATAGCCCAGCGATGTTGGCAGCTCAGAGAAGACTTTATAGTTGATAAACTTCTACCGGAAAAGGCGGTCGAAAAGGCCCTCCGGATATCTGGTCGACCCGTGGTGATTTCCGATTCAGCCGACGCTACCAACTCCGGCGCACCCGGCAACAGCACTTGGATTTTGAAGGAACTAATCAAAGCCAAAGTAACTGAACCCGTCTTTTTGACGATGGTAGCTCCGGAAGCGTCCAAGGCTGCTCATCGGGCGGGTATTGGCGAGACCATAGAAGTGGAATTCGGCACTAAGCCAGCTAATCCCTTCAGCGAATCGCTTACAATGTTAGTTCGAGTGGTTTCGTTGCCTGATGGCAAAATATGTCTGAGTGGCCATCTGGGTAAAAGTTCAGTTTGCAGAATGGGTAAAACCGCTGTGTTGGCAGCGGACGAGATAAGAATTATTACTAGTGAGGCTCCCGGCCCCGGACATGTACCTCCGGAGTTTTTCCAACAATTAGGTCTCGATATAGAGGAGGCCAAGATTATTGTGGCCAAGTCTCCCGTAGGATTTAGGGCTGATTATGAACCGATAGCTGCTGGAATAATCCTCTGTGAATCGCCTGGGCCGGCCTGTTCGGATTTACGGTCCTTGGATTATACCAGAAGGCCCAGACCGCTGTATCCGTTTGAGCAGGATCTGCAATGGTCTGCACGAAACTAAGAGGGATAACATGAAGCGATACACAGCCCATGAAGATGATTTTGAACTGAACGAACTTGTAGGTCGAAGTTATAAGCTGATTGTGGGAAGCGAACAATTACTTTGTGAGGCTATAAACGGTGGAGTGAGTTTCTTTGGGCCGCAGGCCCATGCCCCCGGCCACGTGCATGAGACAGAGGAGGAGGTTGCCTATTGCCTCGAAGGCACCGGCCAGGCGGTTATAGATGGGAAGGCCGAGACCATACGTCCGGGGACTTTTATAGTTTTTCCACCCAAGGTACTTCACAGCATAAATAACACCGGCGACAAGACCATTAAATTGTTGTATTTGTTTTCGCCGAAATGCAAGATCGGTCAATATTCCAATGTTCCAAGCAGTTAAAAACGGGTTACTATGAAAACAGAAATCGAAGCGTTGAAACAAAAGGCTTGCCAGATTCGTCGTGAATTACTGAAGATGATTCACACCGCCAAATCCGGCCATCCGGGTGGGGCACTATCAGCCGCCGATATTGTAACTGCCCTTTATTGGCAGGTGATGCGTATTCGCCCCGAAGAACCCGATTGGCCGGACCGTGATCGCTTTATCCTGTCTAAAGGACATGCCTGTCCGGTGCTGTACACGGCCTTGTGTCTAAAAGGTTACTTTGACCGTGAGCATTTAGGACGACTTCGCAGGATTAATAGCATCCTGCAGGGTCATCCCGACATGAGAAAAACTCCCGGCATCGACAGTACCACCGGCTCGCTGGGCAATGGCCTTTCTATCGGCATAGGCATGGCCCTGATGGGTAAGCTCGACAAGAAGGATTACCGGGTTTACGTCATGCTGGGTTGCGGCGAGCTGGACGAAGGGATGATTTGGGAAGCCGCCATGTGTGCCAATAAGTACAAGCTGGATAACTTATGTGCCGTGGTAGATTACAATCAATTGCAGCTCGATGGCACCGTCGACGAGGTAATGCCTCTGGAGCCGTTGAGCGACAAATGGCAAGCCTTTGGATGGAATGTACTCAGAATTGACGGCCACGATATAAAAATTATTCTGGAGGCTTTTGGCAAGGCTGAAGAAACCAAAAATGCCCCCACGGTGATTATTGCCGACACTATAAAAGGCAAGGGCGTTTCTTATATGGAAGACATCTGCGGCTGGCATGGTAAGGCCCCCAGCGACAAGGAGCTGATGCAGGCTTTGCAGGAGTTGGAAGAGGTGGACTTATGATGTACCAAAAAGGCGAAATGGTACCTACCCGCAATGCCTATGGCCAGGCCTTGATTGAGCTGGGTGAACAGACCGAGGACGTGGTGGTCTTCGAAGCTGACATTTCCAAGTCCACGCGGACGGATGGTTTTGCCCGGAAGTTTCCCGAGCGCTTCTTCAATATCGGAGTAGCGGAGCAGAACGAGATGGCCATTGCCGCCGGGGCAGCCATGTGCGGCAAGATACCTTTTGTGAGCACCTATGCCGTATTTGCTTCTATGCGAGCCTGTGAACAGATTAGGACCTTTGTGGCCTATCCGAAGCTGAACGTCAATATCTGCCCATCACACGGAGGAGTCACTTCAGCCAATGATGGGGCCACCCATCAAGCCACCGAAGACCTGGGAATAATTCGCACTATTCCCGGCATGACTGTGCTTATGCCGGCCGACGTTGTTACCACAAGAATGGCGGTACATCAGGCCGCAGCAATGGACGGACCTGTCTATATCCGCCTAACCCGCGGAGGTGTGCCGGTACTTTACGACGAGAGCGTGGATTTTCAAATAGGTAAAGCCATCTCCCTTCAGGAAGGGAAGGATATTACTCTGATTGCCATCGGCGACATGGTATGTAAAGCCCTCGTTGCCGCCGAAGAATTGGCCAAGGAGGGCCTTGATACCACTGTACTGGATATGCATACCATCAAGCCTATCGACGAAGAAGCAATTGTTAAGGCCGCGGTCCAAACCGGATCGATAGTTACGGTTGAAGACCATCAGATTTACGGCGGCTTGGGCAGTGCCGTCGCAGAGGTCTTGGTGGAAAAGCATCCCGTAGCTATGGAGCGGATCGGCCTGAAGAATACTTTTGCCGAAAGCGGAGAGTATGAAGAGTTGTTGAACAAATATGGTATGGATGTTCCGTCCATTGTGCAGGCCGCTAAACGAGTAATCAGTCGTAAAAAGTAGCTGACATCTATCAAGGGAAAAGATATGTCCAAATGTATTGCTCTTATTCACAATAGTTCGGTGATCATCGATGTAGTCCGCGATGTTTTTGAACGTGTCTATTCAGAGGCAGAATTGATTAATATCATGGATGAAAGCCTTCTCCGCGATATTAAAGAGAAAGGCGGTATCGATTATCTGGGGACACGACGGATTTGTCGTTATGCCCTATGCGCCGAAGATATGGGGGCAGATGCGGTGCTGATGACCTGCTCATCGCTTTGCGAAGCAACGTTTGCAGCTAGACCCCTGCTCAATATTCCAGCCTTTGCCATCAATGAACCCATGGCTCAAGAGGCGGTTAATCTTGCTACGAACATCGTGGTTATGGGGACCCTGCAAAGTGTACTGTCACCCACGGTCCGTTTGATCAAATCAAAAGCCATCGAATCCAGCAAGGAAGTAAAGATAGAAGAGGCCTTGTGCGCCGCCGCCTTTGAAGCCCTGATTTCCGGTGATCCCCAAAAGCACGATGAATTGCTGATTGATGAAGTGGCCAGGGCTGCCAAGAATGGTGATGTTATCGTTTTTGCCCAAGGCTCTATGTCCCGTCTGATTCCCGAGGCCAGAAAACGAGTGAATATTCCCGTTCTGGAATGTCTGGGATCGGGCGTAAAACAGGTTAAAGATCACTTCGAATCATAGTTAATCGGCAGGAGTTCAAGATGCCCAAGTTTGCCATCAACACCGTATTATGGACTTGGCCTTTTTCGGCTGACCGCGTGGATATTCTTGAAAAGGTCAAGGGCCTCGGCTATGACGCCGTTGAGTTCTCAGTCGTGGATACGAGTCCCCAGCATTTGGCCAAGATAAGAAAAGAGGTCACCCGCCTGGGCCTTGAAACCATCATTTGCGGGATACCGGGACCCCAGCAGAGTATTATCGATCCCGACGAGAAGGTCAGGCTCACAGGCGTCAAGTTTGTTGAGGAGCTATTGGATGTTTGCTCCGCCTTGGACGCCAAGGCCCTGATTGGTCCAACTTATTCTGTGGGCACCTATGGGCACGTTATCGAACCCGGCGGCCGAGAAGCAGCTGAGAAGCATTTCGTCGAGTGTATGAAGGAAATTGCCGTCAAAGCCGAACATAAGGGCATTCGTATTGCTATCGAGCCGCTCAACCGCTACGAGAGCAGTTTTCTTAATCTAGCCGAAGACGCTTTGCGTCTGATAGGGAAGGTCGACAGCCCGGCGGTGGGGCTGCACCTGGACCCTTATCACATGAACATAGAGGAGCCGAGTTTCGCTGGTCCCATCGAGCAGGCGGGCGAGAAGTTATATCATTTTCATATTTGTGAGAACGACCGAGGCGCTCCCGAGACGGGTACGATCAACTGGGATGAAATCGTTACCGTCCTGAAGAAAATCGGCTACGATCACTACCTGTCTGTGGAAGCCTGCGATCCGGCAGGGCTGGGCCCGGAAATATGCAAGCTAGGCGGATTCTGGCGACCATATGGCCAAAGCCCCGACCAAATCGCACGGGATTCTTTGACTTTCTTGAAAAGAACAATGGGCTGAGGATTGATTGGGAGTTTAGCAGGGAATTGAAATGTCCACTCAACAAAAATCCAGAATAGGATTACTGCTATTTGGTCATCCCGACTATCCCAACGATGTTGGCCTGCGGATGGCTAAAACTTTAGCGAAGGGAATGCAGGTTGAGGGGCTTGAGCCGGTATTCCAGGAACAGGCCTTGACCGATCACAAAACGGCCCGGCAAGCAGCCCTGGCTCTGCTGGGCAAGGATGTAACAACCATCGTGTCCCTGATGGGTACCTGGGTTTCTCCGGAGGTTTCGCTGGCGGGCATTTTGGAGTTGGCCCATCTGCCTTTGGCCATCTGGGGCTTTGGCCAGTATGAGGATAAGGGCAAGCTGGAGTCCACGGGTTCTTTTGTAGCCTTAAATGTCATCAAAGGATGCTTGGCCCGGATGGGCATCTCGGCGAAATATATCTTTGCTGCCGTGGATGATAAAGAGGGACTGGAGGAGTTGGCCGTCTTTTGTCGGGCGGCGGGCGCTAAGCAAAGGCTTCGCCGGGCTCGCTTAGGCCTTCTCGGCTATTCAGCCATGAGTATCTATCCCGGCACATTCGACCATGCCCTCATGCGAGCCAAGGTAGGCCCGGAAATCGTCCAGATGGACAGCTATGAGTTGATTCTAGCCGCTGAAAAAACCTCAGAGGAAGAACGCCGGAAAGTTATCGACAGAATCTCCGCCACAGCCGAGATAAGTAACGACGTCGATAGTGAGATACTAAGCAAAGCAGCCCGTCTATACTTGGGTCTAAAGGAACTTGTCAATCGCCATCAACTCGATGGTATAAACGTCAAGTGTCAAACAGAATTATCCCAGATGTACGGCTGTATCGCTTGTGTGCCTACTTCACTTCTGGCCGATGACGGTATCTGTACCTCCTGTGAGGGTGATGTGCCGCTTATGGCCAGCATGGCCATCTTACAAATCCTGGCCGGGAAGACATCCACATATGGCGATGTCCTGGATATTCTCGACGGCAAAGTCTATCTGTCCTCGTGTGGCTTCGCTCCATTTAGCCTTTGTCATTCCGATGCCAAAGTAAAAATCAGAGACATTGGCCACGAGGGTTTCACCGGTCCCTTGGTTTCCATGCCGCTTAAAGAGGGCAAGATAACAATGGCTCGGTTGGTCGAAACCATTGGCGGATACGAATTGCACATGACTCGAGCCGAGGCTATCAAGAGCGATCTGCGCCAAGGCAGATTTCCCGCCGTATTTGCCAAGATCGACGGCGATTTGGAAGAATTCAAGAAAAGACTCATGGCCAACCACTATGCTTTCGTCTACCGCGATGTCAGAGCAGAACTTTTGGCATTGGCTGATTTATTGAAATGGGAAGTTGTTGATTACGAAAAACTCTGATCCGGAGTGGATGAAATGGAAGATGTCAAGATTGGTTTTCTGACTTTGTGCGCCCCAGTTCATGTTGAGCTGATCGACGAGACAGGACATAATCTGCCCTGTTGCGGCTGGGCGGAGATGGCCGCTCGCTCGCTTGAGGAACAGCCGGACGTCAAAGTAGTCCGTTACCCCAAAGAGCCTTTGGTAGAGGGGAAAATCAAAGGTCCTCAAGTAAGCAATTTCAACCGCAAGGCCCTTATTGTCAGCCGAGAACAGGCCTTTGCCGCCTTTGAAAAATTACGCCGGGAGAAGGTCGATTGTGTGGTACTGTTCTTCTCAACTTGGATGTGGGTAGGCCATTATATCCAAGCGATTAGGAATAGCCATCTGCCTATTATTCTCTGGGGAGTTCCCCGTGGCCAAAGCTGCAACACCGTGGGCCTTTCCGGCATGCACGGGACTCTGCAGGCTATTGGCTTGAAACACGGTTTTGTTTACGGCCTGCCCGGCGAGGAAGACACCACCCAGCAGGTGCTGCAATATGCTCGTAGTTGTTATGCAGTAAACAAGCTTTCCCGATCCAAGTACGGCAAATTCGGCTCCAAGTCTATGGATATGGTACCTAGTATAGCCGACGATGTAGGCTGGATGGCCCGATTCGGTGTGGATATCGAGCACATGGACGAAGGTTACCTCATCCGCGAAGCCAAGGCTGTAAAGGAAAGCCAAGTTAAGTCAGCCTATGCTCTGCTGGATAAATACTGCGCCAAAAAACCCGACTTAGACAGCGGTGTGGACAAAGATTTACGGGTTTATGTAGCTATGAAGAAGATTAAAGAAAAGCACCAGCTTGATTTTATGGGAGTCAAATGCGTTTTTGAGATGGGCGACAATTATATTTCTCCCTGCCTGGCTCAAGGTTTGCTGGGGGCTGAAGGAATAGCCAGCACCTGTTGCTCAGACGACAATGGTGTGCTCACTGGATACATCATGGGGTTGTTGGCTAAAGCGCCGGTCTTTCAGGCCGATGTGAACCGAGTGGACCGCAAGACCAATGAGATGGTGATGCTGTCCTGTGGCACAGCCCCTTTGAATATAGCTGCTTCGCCTAAGGATGTTGAATTGCCGGCCAGACCGGAACTCGAAGGTGGTACCGGCGGCGTATGCGTAGTATTACAGGCCAAGCCGGGCCCAGCCACCTTAGCACGAATTAGCCGAGTTGAGAATGACTACGTCTGCCACCTTTCTACCGGCCAAACGTTTAAAGCAGATAAGAAGTTACACGCACAATGTGGCTTTCCGAGTATGCCCCACGCTTTTGTAAAATTGGACGGAGATCCTGATAAGTTTATCCGCAACTGCTACAGCCAATATATCTATCTTATCGGCGACAACATAGCCAACGAGATGAGACTTATCTGCGACCATCTTAATATGACCATACTTGAAGATTGACCCACAGATATATTCCCTGCTGGAGATACTAGCCCAAGAGACCAGCGAAGTGCAGGTTTCAACAACCATCGCTATCATTGGTAAGAAGGGCGAGGATACTTCTGAGTTGCTTAAAACTTTATGATTGCTAATTCACCTGCCTCCCCTTGGCGGCCATAGCGTATTTCTACGGTGTGATTACGGTGCGATGCACGCACGTACGGAGCCGACGATATCTTCTACTTGCGGAATTATGCTGCGTTCGAGTGAGCGGCTGTAGGGAATAGGGCAATGACGTCCTCCGAGGCGATGAATGGGGCCGTCCAGATAATCGAAGGCAGGCCCTTCTGAGACGCGAGCAGCTACCTCCGCGCCGAAACCTCCTTGTGTAGGCGCTTCATGCACAATCAGCAGCTGCCCCGTTTTTCGGACCGAATCTTCGATGGTCTTTATGTCGAGTGGAGCCAGCGTGCGAGGATCTACTACCTCGACCTCAATTCCACGGCCGGCCAGCTCTTCGGCTGCTGCTAACGCCTTGACGACCATGTACCCCGTTGCCACAACAGTTATGTCTCGCCCAGTATGCTTTACTTCAGCCAGGCCCAATGGCACGGGATCTTCCGTCACCGGGCCTTTGGTATTGTAGAGGAGTTTGTGCTAGATGAACACGGTGGGGTTGTCGTCGCGGATGGCAGTTTTCAGGAGTTGTTTAGCGTCGTGTGGTGTGGAGGGAATTACCACCTTGAGTCCAGGCACATGAATGAACCATGCCTCCAGGCTCTGGGAATGTTGGCTGGCAGCCCCGGTCCCGCAGCCGCCGGCCAGCCGAAGAACCATGGGTACTTTCTGTTCGCCGCAGAAATTGTGGTTTTGGGATGGCTTCTACTATCTCTCTAGCCTCGGCCTCCATTGCCAGACAGGGGTAGATCAAAATCAAAGTAGTTGACAGCGTTGTGGTAACAGATGTCTTCAACCATGGCCCCGATAAGTTCCATGTCCTGAGGAATTAGTCCCTTCTCCATATCCCGGCCAAGGATGTTACAAAGTATCCGGCGAAAATATTCATGCCGCGTATAACTCAGAAAAGATCGGCTGTCTGTAAGCATACCCACGAACCGCCGCAATAGACCAAGCTGACTGAGGGCTTCCATCTGTCTTTCTATACCGTCTTTCTGATCTAGAAACCACCAACTGCTGCCTAACTGCAGTTTGCCAGGTGTGCTTCCATCCTGAAAACTGCCCAGTATGGTCGCAAGCAACTCGTTGTCACGAGGATTGAGGTTATAAAGTATCGTTCTGGCGAGCTTGGCTTGCCTATCCAGCCGGTCCAGCAGTTTAGAAAGGGGCCTGGCTATCTCAAAATCACCCATGGAATCAAAGCCGGTGTCAGGCCCAAGTGCAGCGAACATTCGAGAGTTATTGTTCCGCAACGCCCCCCAATGAAACTGCTGGGTCCAACCTTTCTCATAATCCATCAACCCAAACTCATAGAGCATAGCGGATTTGAATTTCAGTATCTCATCGTCCTTTAGCTCGCCGGTTCCACGGATTTTGGTAAAAATCGTATCGATTTCGTTCTGTGTATAATCGTCGGCGTAGGCTGTTTCCAAGCCGTGATCGGAAAGACGACAGCCACAGGAGTGGAAGAATTCGTGCCGTTTGCTAAGCGCTTCCATATATGAAGTAAAATCACGAATCTCCAGATCAGCCGCCGCGGCGAGCTTATCCACCCATTTGTTGAAGGCTACAGGGTTTTCGACAGCCATTCCCCTATCGGGCCGCCAGGTCGGAAGAACCTGAATATCGAAAGCCCCATCGGCTGCGATGGCCTGATGATATTCAAGCGAATCGACAGGGTCGTCAGTTGTACATACCAGCACGACGTTGCTTTGTTTCATCAAGCCACGGCAGGAAAAGTCATCCTGCTGGATTCTGGTATTGCACTTTTGCCATATATCCTGGGCGGTTTTTGGGCTGAGAAGCTCTGAAACATCAAAGTAGCGTTTTAGTTCAAGCTGCGTCCAGTGATAGAGAGGGTTTCGCAGCAGGTATGGCATTGTGGCTGCGTATTTGTCGAACTTTTCATAGTCAGACGCATCTCCTGTGCAGTATCGCTCGTCCAGACCATTGGCTCGCATCGCCCGCCACTTGTAGTGGTCGCCGTAAAGCCATATCTGGGTGATGTTTTCCCACCGCTTATCGACTGCTATTTCCTCTGACGGTAGATGGCAGTGATAATCAATAATTGGCATAGCCGCGGCGTGCTCATGATACAGCCGTCTGGCCTGCTTGCTCTGCAACAGAAAATCTGTGTGAATGAATTCAGTGGTTTTCACTTTTGCTCCGCAACAATAGTCAATATGTAGAAAGTAGGATTATTGCGCCGCCAATTCCTCGACTACCTTTGTCCATATGCACGGGATGTCGAAACTAATTACAATCCATTTTAGGCTCTGCTGGGACAGTATAAAGGTATTTTTCGTTTGAATCTGGATATCAATGTGAGGCCATAGCCCAAGAACCAACCGCGACACGGGCCATGTGTTGCAGCGATTTATCCGCAGTTAACTGCTAATATCAAGTTTGGATGAAAAATAGGGCCCCGCCGTAGCGGTCTCAAACCCCTCATAACTATCTTTGGGTAATGTAGTTATAATTTAACCAACTTGCTCTAATTGATATAGGATACCATCCGTTCGCCCCCACGCTTGATTCATCACAGCTCCAGAAACTCCGGGATATTAGCTTTCACTCAGTCCTTTAGTTGGTGGACATCCTGCTCGGCAGCAGCGACGGACGTCGGCCCGATACGTGTCTTCATCAAACATTAGGTTCTTGTCCCAAGCTACCGGCAGACCGGCCCAGGGCCCGATCATCTCTTTGCGTGTCAGCATAGTTTTTTTCTTTGTAACCGTTCAGGCCCCAAAGGGCCTGAACGGTTACGATAACCAATTACCTCTACAGGGGGCAGGTCAGTGCTGGTGAACGCAATGCCCACCGCTCTGCGGCTAAGCTCAACTATGATTGGCCTTTTTCCGGCTATGATTCGGCCGAGGAAACCACCTTGGTCATGCTGGCTACGATGGTGGGTTATTCGCTTGTGGGACTTGTCTTTGCCTGGCGGGCCAAGACCAGGCTTAGACGAAGTGTTTTCTAATACGTGAGTGAGTAGGGGATAGCCGATTCAATCCCGCGAGCCAGGGGCTGCGGAACGAAACCTGCTTTTGGGAGTACGCTTCCAGCTAAACA
>JAACET010000014.1 GCA_011682385.1 Actinomycetota bacterium
CTCGACGATGGTTTTACTTTTTTGCCGGAAGGTACCAGCAGGCAATTTCTGAGTTTTATGCGTGCCGGCTTTGACAAACCCTCTTATACGCCAGCTTATCTGGCTAGATTGCGACCTAAAAAATCGCTGGCCACGAATACCTCGCTGCGAGGTGAGCCGCGAGCTTGTATAGCCTGCGGATATTGCGAGGAAATCTGTCCTGTAGATATTATGCCTCATTTGATTTGGCGATTCTTATCCAAGGACCTTCTCGAAGAAGCCCAGGCCGCCGGAGCCCAGATATGTGTCGAATGCGGACTGTGCTCTTATGTGTGTCCCTCTAAGATTGAGTTGGCCCAGAGGATCTGCGAGGGTATCGAGAAGATTCATGAAGAACTCGCCGTCGAGGCTGAAAAGCAGGAGGTAGATGCATGAGGTTCCTCCTGCGTATTTTGGACAAAGTTCGGCCTAACTTTGAGCCGGACGGAAGGTTCGCTTTTTTCAAGCCGCTCTTCGATGCTTTCGATGCCTTTTGTTTTTCTCCTTCAGAGACTACTCGTTTTGCGCCCTTTGCCCGCGATAGCCTGGATATAAAACGTTATATGTCCATGGTAATCATCGGGTTACTGCCGGCGACCTTGGCGGGTCTGTACTTTTTCGGCTTGCGGATTTTGCCCGTCATTGCGGTTAGCTACATAGCCGGTGGGGCTGTAGAAGTAATCTTTGGCTTAGTTCGCAAGGAGTCGATCAACGAGGGTTTCCTGGTTACCGGCTTGATTTTTCCGTTGGTGCTGCCACCGGGTATTCCCTTGTGGATGGTAGCTGTGGGTATGGCCCTGGGTGTGCTGATCGGCAAGGAGGTCTTTGGCGGCACTGGGCACAACATTTTCAACCCAGCCCTGGTCGGTCGAGCTATTATTGCTGTCGGCTACGCTAAGCCCATGACCTCTACCTGGATCGAGCCGGGCACGGGTCTGTGGGGTAATCTGACCAGTTACCTTACCAGTCCTGACACCGTGACTATTGCTACACCCCTGGTCAAGGCCAAACAGGGTGAGTTGGCCTCTTACGCAGATTTGTTTTGGGGCAACGTCTCCGGCTGCATTGGCGAGACCTGTGCGGCCGCTATCTTGCTCGGCGGAATATTTTTGATAATTATAAAGATCGCCAACTGGCGGACCGTGGTTGGCATTCTGGGTTCTTTCGTTCTGCTGAATGTTGTCATGCGAGAAGTTAGCCCGGATCGATTTGCTCCCGTGGGGTTTAACCTGCTGGCTGGCGGACTGTTGTTTGGAACGTTTTTTATGGCCACCGATCCGGTCAGCTCACCAATTACCAATCCAGCCAAGTGGGCTTACGGCATATTTATTGGCTGTGTTACACTGCTGATTCGCAGTTTGACGGTTTACACCGAGGGCGTGATGTTTGCGATCTTGCTGGGCAATATTTTCGGGCCATTGTTTGACGAGGTGGTTTTCCGCTTTAGGTTCCGGAGGTACCGCCTTGAAATCTAGTCTTTTCACAGTGGTATTTGGTCTTGTGCTGGGCTTGGTTTGCGCCTTGGTGCTGACGGCTACAGCCGAGTTTATTAAACCCCGTCGCGAAGCTAACGAACTTGCTGAGCGCTACCGCAATATCCTGGAGATTTTTGATATTCCCTTGGCTGAGGGTGCTGCTAATCAGGATATTATTAGGGCTTTTGAAGACAAGGTTACGATTGTCGGTAGTGATTCGGCCAATCCCGACTATTACCGCTACGCTCAGTTTATTGCCATACCCGCCCAGGGGCCGGGCTTGTGGGGTCCTATTGAGGGTTTGATCGGCTTAGCACCCGATGGTGTTACCATCACGGCTGTGTCTTTTTATAAACAGGAAGAGACCCCTGGCTTAGGCGGTGAGATTGCCGGCAAAAATTTCACCGACAGATTCATCGGTAAAAAACTTTTCGATGCTGCCGGACGACCGGCCTTGAAGATCGTTCGACCGGGCAAAGCCAGCGGGGACTATCAGGTCGATGCCATCAGTGGAGCCACCATGACCTCGGACAAGGTCCAAGCTCTGATCACTGCAGCGGCAGAGAAGTTCAAAAGCACGGAGAGTAACTAGAAACCATGGCTCAGTCACCTGTACCAATTGGCGGCCCCACGGCCAAGTCAACCTTCCTGGACGGACTGTGGGCGAACAATCCCATCTTCTGCCAGATACTGGGGATTTGTTCGGCGTTGGCGGTCACCACTCGCCTGGAAAATTCTTTGGTGATGGGTGTGGCCCTGATTTTCGTGATCGCCATGAGCAACTTGGCCGTTTCGATCTTGCGACATCTTATCCCTCGGCGAATTCGCATGATCGTAGAGGTAGCTATTATCGCCACCTTCGTGATTGTCTTCGATCAGTTTTTGAAAGGCTATTATTGGGAGATGTCCAAGCAGCTTGGCCCTTATGTGGGTTTGATTATCACCAACTGCATCGTCATGGGCCGAGCTGAAGCCTATGCCTTGCAGAACAAGACTGCGCTGAGCGTGATCGATGGGATTGCCAATGGTCTGGGGTACACGGTTATATTGGCCATCATCGGGGCCAGCAGAGAGTTGATCGGCACGGGAAAGATACTGGGTTACGAGGTGCTCTCCGGCAATTGGTATGTGCCCAATCATTTCTTCATTTATCCACCCGGTGCTTTTATTGCCCTGGGGCTTTTGATTTGGTTGATTCGGGCCATCAGACCTCAAGAGGATGACTCCTCACAAAGCGGAGCAGGATCATGAGCGATATACATCCTCTGATAATACTGCTGGCCGCGATGTTGACCAACAACATCCTGCTGAGCAATTTTTTGGGATTGTGCAGCTTTTTAGCCTGCGGGAAGCAGTTAGACACAGCTGTCGGCCTTGGTATAGCTGTTGTTTTCGTGACCGTCTGCACCACCGTAATCAACTATCTTGTTTATCATAGCTTGCTGATTCCGCTGGGGATTGAGCATTTGCAGTTTATCGTTTTTATTGCCGTCATTGCTGCTTTTGTACAATTAGTGGAGATGATTGTCGAGCGTTTCAGTCCCAGCCTGTATTACCATCTGGGGATATTTTTGCCTTTGATCACCGTCAACTGCGCGATTCTGGGCGCCTCGCTGTTTATGATTATCCGGGACTATTCGTTTTGGCAGTCAGCCGGCTGGGGTTTGGGGGCTGGGCTCGGCTGGGCCCTGGCTATTTGTTTGATAGCCGGCATTCAGCAACGGCTGCGATTTTCATCCGTGCCTAAGCCGTTAGCCGGCTTGGCTATTACCATGATCGTCACGGGCCTGATGGCCCTGGCCTTTATGGGCTTTACCGGCATGGCTAAGATTCAGTAGGAATCCGATCCTTATGATTTACTTGTATTCGCTCGGTGTATTTACGGCAGTGGTGGTTTTGTTGACCATCTTTCTGCTCCTGGCTGAGAAATTCTTGGCCGATTATGGTATTTGCGAGGTTTCCATTAATTCCGGCGAACGCATCTTCGAGATAGACGGCGGTGGTACGCTGCTGAGTGCCCTGAGTGAAAATGAGATTTTTATTCCCTCAGCCTGCGGGGGCAAGGGTAGTTGTGGATACTGTAAAGTTTCCGTGCTCAGCGGAGCCGGGCAGGTCCTGCCGACAGAAACTCCATATCTCACTCGCAAGGAAATTCGTTCCAACGTTCGCTTGGCCTGCCAGGTCAAGGTCAAAGAAAAGCTGGACCTGCATATACCCGAGGAATTACTCAACGTTAAGCTTTACAAATCCGAGGTTAGATTGATACGCGATCTGACCTATGACATCAAAGAGGTATGTTTTAGCTTGCTTGAGCCGACCGAGATAAACTTCCATCCGGGCCAATATGTCCAGGTCCTGGCTCCGGGTCCTGACGGAGACGTTTTTAGAGCGTATTCGATAAGCTCACCGGTACAGGTTACTGACTCTGTGGAGCTAAACGTTCGACTGGTTCCCGGAGGAATTGCCAGCACCTATATCCACAACCTCAAGGTCGGTGATCCGGTGACCTTTACCGGTCCTTTCGGCGAATGGCGGCTCAGCGAAGACCCCCAAAGCGAACTTATCTGCGTCGGCGGCGGCGTGGGTATGGCCCCTATGAAGAGTCTAATCTATTCGATTTATCACCGTTGGCCGGAACGCACCTGCTGGTTCTTTTTTGGCTGCCGAGGTACTGACGATATCTTTTACCTGGATGAGTTTAAGCAATTACAGACCAAGCATCCCAACTTCCATCTCTACTATGCCCTTTCAGATATAAAACCCGGACAAGTTTGGGATGGGGAAAAGGGTTTTATTCACTTAGCTGTGGATAAACACGTAAAGACTGGTTCCAAGCGTCAAGCTTTTCTTTGTGGTCCACCTCTTATGATCGAGGCCGTAACCGCCGTTCTCCACGAAAAAGGTCTGAACGACGCGGATATTTTTTACGACAAATTCGACTAGTCCGATTGACCGACGACAAATTCGAATTATTCGCATAACACCGTGGTTATGTGTGAATTAGCCGTGGCGAAACACTTGCTGATCAGCTGACTCAACATATCTGGTAATCACAGACGCCCGCGGCCGAAACGAAAGAATCGATTCAATTCATTTGGGAGGCCAAGTCATGGCTAAGAAGGAACAGAAGCAAGCTACCGCTCTGTCGGCATTGTTGCAAGAGAACCGCAAGTTTAAGCCCTCCGTTGATTTTACCAAGCAGGCCAACGTGCGGGATTCAGCCATTTTTGAAACGGCGGCCAAGGACCCCGAGTCTTTCTGGGCTGGTTTTGCTGAGAAGTTGCAGTGGGATCGCAAGTGGGATAAGGTCCTCGATTGGCAGCATCCCCACGCCAAGTGGTTTGTTGGTGGCAAGCTCAACGCTTGTGTCAACTGTGTTGACCGGCACGTGCAGAACGGAATGCGCAACAAGGCGGCCATTATTTGGGAAGGTGAGCCCGGCGAGCAACGGACGCTGACTTATTGGGACCTTTATCGAGAGGTTAATAAGTTCGGCAACGCCCTGCGTAGCTTAGGGATTACTAAGGGCGACCGAGTAGCTATTTACATGCCTATGATTCCGGAGTTAGTTATAGCCATGTTGGCCTGTGCCCGCATTGGGGCCATCCACTCTGTTGTCTTTGGCGGCTTCAGCGCTGAGGCCCTCAAAGATAGAATCAACGACGCTCAGGCTAAACTTCTGATTACAGCCGACGGTGGTTTTCGTCGGGGGCAGTTGATTCCGCTCAAACACGATGCCGACTATGCCTTGCGCGAGACGCCCTGTATCGAAAACGTGGTCATTGTCAAGCGGGGCGATTTTCCATTGCGGATTAAGGAAGGCCGGGACCATTGGTGGCACCGCCTGATGCAGGAGGCCAAGAGTTACTGTGAGCCGGAGTCCATGGATGCCGAGGATATCCTCTACATCCTCTATACTTCGGGGACTACCGGAAAACCCAAAGGAATAGTACATACCACCGGTGGTTACCTGACCGGTACATACGCGACCACCAATTGGGTATTTGACCTTAAGCCTAGCGATGTTTTCTGGTGTACCGCTGACATTGGTTGGGTTACCGGGCACAGCTATATCGTTTATGGTCCCTTAGCCAACGGTGCCACTCAGGTTATGTACGAAGGGGCCCCGGATTGGCCGGACCGGGACAGGTTCTGGCAACTGGTTGAAAAATACGGCGTAACCATTTTCTATACAGCCCCCACTGCCATCCGGGCCTTCATGAAGTGGGGCCACGAGTGGCCAAGTAAGTACGACCTGGCCAGCCTTCGTCTGTTGGGTACTGTAGGCGAGCCCATCAACCCGGAGGCTTGGATGTGGTACCATGAGCATATTGGCCTGGGAAGCTGTCCCATCGTTGATACCTGGTGGCAGACGGAAACGGGAATGATCATGGTTACACCTCTGCCGGGTTTGACCGAGACAACTCCGGGTTCGGCCACGAAGCCGTTTCCGGGAGTCAACGCCGACGTGGTCGACGAGCAGGGAAATAGCGTACCCGTTGGCGGAGGATACCTGGCTATCAAATCTCCTTGGCCGGCTATGCTTCGGGGGATATACGGGGATGCGGAACGCTACGTCCAGCAGTACTGGAGCAAGTGGGATGGCGTTTACTTTACTTCCGACGGGGCCAAACGCGATGAAAACGGTAATATCTGGGTGCTGGGCAGGGTGGATGATGTGCTGAATATAGCCGGGCACCGTATCGGCACTATGGAGGTGGAAAGCGCCCTGGTGGATCACGAATGTGTGGCGGAGTCTGCCGTGGTCGGTGTCGATGACGAGCTTAAGGGTCAAGCTATTACCGCTTTTGTGACTCTCAAGGAAGGCCACGACGCCGACAAAAAGTTGGAGGACAGACTGCGGGAACACGTAGCCGCAAAGATAGGGGCGGTTGCCAAGCCGAAGGAGATTATTTTCTCTGCCAACTTACCCAAGACCCGCAGCGGCAAGATTATGAGGCGACTACTTCGCGACATCGCTGCCGGTGATGTTCTAGGAGATACCACTACCTTGGCCGACCCCGACGTGGTCACAAAGCTGAAAAAACACTACGAAGAGCAGTACGGCGTATAAAAAGAAGTCGCCTCCCAGGGCTGAGCTGCTGTTAGCTCAGCCCGGAGACGATTAATTCATGTTGCTGCTGCGAACATTATTACTGGGCAGCGGCCCGCAGTTTTTCCGCTCTTGCTTTCTGGTTGATGTGGGGATTGTGGCACTTGACGCAAGCGTTCATGGGTGTCTTGTCTATTTTCTTGTCCCAGGGTCCGCTTTTGTCGGCAACTTTTCCCGCCTTTATGTGCTCGCTACCAGGGCCGTGGCAGCTTTCACAGCCGGTGCCTTTGAGGCCCGGTGTGGCCTCGGCGCTCACGAATCCCCCGGGCTGGCCATAGCCGGTGGTATGGCACTTGAGGCAGTCGGGGTTGGTTACTTCATTGCCCTGGAGAACATCGAAGTTTTTCGCGTGCTTGGTGCCTTTCCAGGTCTTATAGCTTTTCATATGGCACATACGGCACTTATTGGTACCCACATACTTGGCCTCCTTGGGAGCGCCGGTGGCGTAGGCAACCAAACTGCCGGCCAAGGTAAGCCCCGTCATCATGGATACGACAACTGTAATGGTTTTCTTAAGCTTCATCTTATAACCTCCAAAAACTGGTAAGAAAAAGTAAAATCTCCTGGTTTAGGCCTGAGCTAATCAGCCTGCGAAGCCGGCGGTGACTTAACTTCATTAGCGATACGGATTACTTCAGCGGAATTCTGCGAGGCCTTGTCCAGCAGGTCCATGGCATATTCGAGGTTATGGACTCCGCGGGCTTTGACTACGAATTCACAATTGTATCTGGCCACTTCGAGCAATTCCTTGGCTTTCGCCTTTTGGGGATGCTCCTGGGGTATGCTCTGGTAGGCTTTTTGGGCTCGGTCCAGATCGGCTTGTGTTTCGCTTAGTGTTTCCTTAAGGACTTCCAGCCACTCACCCAAGGTGCCTTTCACAGCAGACCCGTGGCAGTCCAGGCAAGCTTTTTCCGTAGCTCGATAGGTAGCCATGTCTGTGGGATGCGTAGCACCCTCGAAGCTGGGGGCCTGATGGCAGGCTAGACACTCGACGTCGCTTTGCTGCATCAAGCTGGGCTGCGACGGAATGCCTTTTCCACCGCGTCCGGCATACATATCTTCGTGGGCGCTGTGGCCCGCTGAATGGCAGAGTTCGCAGGAGGCCTCTTGCTGCTGGTAAGGCTTGGGGTGCAGGCCGTGGCGGATTTCGCTGTGGCACTGGAAGCACTCTACCTTGCGTTTGGTCACGTGCCAGTCGTGCATGAACTTGGAGTCGGAGAATTTCTTAAATTTCTCCTGTTCGCTGTGGCAGTCCCGGCAAACCTGTTTGGCTACTTGGCCGGTACCTTGGATGGCATCGAAGTGGCATTTCCAGCAATCGACTTTGCGATCCAGGTAAGGCTTATGGTCGAAGCTTGTACCACCGGCTAGTTTGATTGGTTTGCTGGGCGGTAGGTGGCAGGAGGTACAACCGCCGATGGGGTCCTCCTCTCGCCCGTGTATTCGGTTCTTGAAGTGGCAAAGAAAGCAGACGCTTTCGGTGACGGTGATATGCGAACCCTGGACCATCTGAGAATGGCAGGAAGTGCAGCGGAGTTGCTTACCTCTGCGAAGCTTGGTCAGATGTGGGGCATGGTCAAATTTGTATTTACCTTTGAACAGGACTTTGCCGTACAGTAACCGAGTTTCATGGCAGCCCTGCCTGAGGCAGGAAGCATCCTCAATTTCAGCGCGCGGCTTGGAACCATGGGTTTTGGTAAGAGTCTTAATCGGTTCGGTAGTGGCGGCAATTTTACCCCGCAAAACATTCTTCCAGCCGGGAGGAAAATGGCACTTTTTACAAGGAACTTTGTTATGGGTGGAGTTTCTCCAACTTTCAACATAAGGTTTCATAAAATGGCAAGAGGCACAGAAGTTGGGGGAATTGCTGTAGTAAAAGAAAAACCAACAAAACGCAGCTACAAACCCCAAGACGATCAGCAATATGATAACGCGGAAGCGGCGGGTTAAAAGCATCCATTGGCCGGGCTCCCGAGGATAACGGATGCCGAAAACACCAAGAAATCTTTTAAACAATCCGAGCTTGGGTGTGAGCTTTTCTTTCTTCTCCATAGTGTTGTCGCTGTTCTTCCTATTTTTCTAAGCAGGATGGGGGCTACCGGCCGCCTATTATTGCTGAGGACCGTATTTTTTGAATACCTTACAGGCGAAACAACTATCTATTTCGAACAACTCTTTGCACAGGGAGTTCCTCTGCTCCCAGCAGGGCCCCGACTGGTCCACGAAGGCCTGACAATGTTGACGGGCCTGGGAAATACAACCTCGGATAACCCAGCAAGGCGTTTTATCTACCCAAAAGCTGTTCTTTGGAAGTATTTCACTTTGTTGCACTGCCGGAGTCCTCACCTCAGAGACCGGTATATAAATTCAGGCACGCAAAACGAGTACCACCTAAACGAGATACATGTTAGCAGATACGGCCATTAGACGCCATACTCTAGTTCTGATTTCTCCGTCGGGGGCGAAATTTATCAGTATCAAAAAAATGTTTCTCGCCAGCGGCTGAATGGCCCTGGGCCAACCGTATGAAGTCCTTGCGGAAAGACTACGGGTTTGCCTGTGCGTCTGTGGGGTTTTCATTTGATTCCTCAGCCCTACTGATGCCCAGTTCGTCGATTTTTCGATAGAGACTGCTCAGGCCGATATTCATGGCCTGCGCCGCTGCGTTCTTATCAAAATCATGCCGGCGGAGTATCTGAAGGATATGTTGCTTTTCGTAGACCCTCAGGGCTGACTTAAGGTCGTCCCCAGGCAATAAGATACTTAGATCCGATTTGCTGACGAAAGCAAGATCTTCCGGCTCTATTGCCGAGTTATCTACGAAAAGGACGGCCCGCTCGATGACATTCTCCAGTTCTCGAACGTTACCGGGCCAGGCATAAGTCATCATTGCCTGCATAGCCTGCTCGGATATCTGAGGGCACGGTTTGTTGAGTTCGCGGGAGTATTTGGCTACGAAGTAATTGGCTAGTTGAGCAACATCCTCGCATCTTTCCCGCAGAGCGGGCAAATGTATCTCCACGACATCAAGTCGATAATAGAGATCCTCACGAAAACGTCCTGCTTGAACTTCTTGGCCCAGGTCTCGATTGGTGGCGCAGAGGATTCGGGCATTGACTTCAACAGACTCGGTCCCGCCCACGGGCAGGATATGTTTTCTTTCAATAGCCCGCAGCAGCTTGGCCTGTATAGTCAAGGGCATGCTGGAGATTTCGTCCAGGAAGATAGTTCCCTTATCGGCCAATCTGAACAGACCGATCTTATCGTAGGTGGCGTTGGTGAAGGCTCCGCGTTTGTGCCCGAACAATTCGCTTTCGACGAGGGTTTCAGGCAGAGCGGCGCAATTTATGGCCACAAATCTGCCGTGTTCGGTAATACCGTGGTAGTGGATGGCCCGAGCGATGAGTTCCTTACCCGTGCCTGTTTCTCCGGTGATTAGGGCGCTGGTGTTTGTCTGGGCCAGTTTGCGGGCTAACTCCAGTACGTCATGCAGAACCTTGCTGGTGCCGACAATGCCCTCGAAGCGGTAGCGGTCTTCGAGTTCGTTGAGGAGAAAAATATTTTCGTTGGTCAATCTCCGCAAATCCATGAGACGCTTGACTTTGATGAGGATATCGTCAAAGACCATGGGTTTGGTAACATAGTCGCTGGCGCCAAGCTGGATGGCTTCTACAGCGTTTTCGACAGTGCCGAAGGCGGTGATAACGATGACCTGGGTGCCGGGGGAGATTTTCTGTGCCTTGGCCAAGACCTCCAGGCCGTTCAAGCCCGGCATGCGAATATCTACCAGGGCTACGTCGATATCCGAATCGGTTAGTTTCTGGACTGCCTGCAGGCCATCCTCAGCGGTAATTACCTTGTAATCGTTGTCGGTGAAGAACTCGCTGAGCGTTTCCCGAATGGTCTTTTCGTCGTCGGCGATTAGTAGGCTTTTTTTAGCCATCAACAATCTCTCCTATTCTGCGGTATCTTGGCTGGGTGCCGGGAACGAAACAGTGACAACCGTACCACGGTCCGGAGCGCTATCGATTTGAATACGACCCTGATGGAATTCGATAAACCTATGACAGACGGCCAATCCCAGTCCCGTCCCTTTTCCGGGGGACTTGGTTGTATAGAAGGGTTCCAAGGCCTGTCGAACTTGATCCTGGGTCATGCCACAGCCGCCGTCCTTGACCAGGACCTTCACGCAGTGATCTTCGGCAAGACGTTCAATGCGAACAACCTGCTCGCCCTCCAGTCCCTCCACAGCATCAAGAGCATTGAGCAACAGGTTGACGAGAATCTGCTGAAACTGCTGCGGTATGATCCGCACTTTGGGTAGGTTTTTATTACGGATGCTCTCTATCCGTGATTGGCGGACGCGAAGGCTGTATCGCAGCATTTTTAGAGTCTGCTCGATCAGATCATCCAGGTCCGCAATGACCCATTCACTGGGAGCCGGTCTGGAAAAATCCACCAATTGCTTAACGATCTTAGCGATTCTGTCTATCTGCTCCTGCAAGGTGTGCAGATATCGGTGATCTTCGGCGGAACGTTGGCGGCGATTGAGCATCTGCACCACGGCCGAGAGGCAGGCCAAAGGGTTGCCTATCTCGTGGGCCACTCCAGCGGCCATTGTCCCTATAGCCACCATCTTTTCACGCTGAGCCATTTCACGCTGGTTTTTCTGCAGAGTTTTGGACATACCCATTATTTCGCGGTTTCTGGCCCGCAAATCGTGCTCAAGATGTCGCTGCTCAGTTATGTCCTCAGCGACTATTACGTATCCCAGATGTTGTCTGCTTTCGTCGAATACTGCGGAGATGTTGGTCTGGAATTGGCGTGATGGGCTGGAGGGGTCCGCTGAGACCTCAAGGGTGAAGCTCTGGGGAGGAAGAACCGAGGAGGCTTGCTTGACCCGTTCGACATAGGCTCGTATACGCTTGGGCAGTTCGACTCCGCTGGCGGTTGCAGGGTCCTGCCGAGATGAATCGCGGCAAAACCAGCGGGCGGCAGCAGGATTCCACAACTGTAATTCGCCTTCTGGAGATAAGAACATGACCACTTCAGACATGCTGGTGATAATGGAATTCAGCAGGTTGCGAGCACGAATAATCTGACGCTCCGTAGCTTGGAGACGTTTGCTGATCGCTGTGGTAGTGTAAACAGCCACATGCATGGCTGCGCCGAAAGCCAAAAGCTCCAGGCCCACAAAGCTCCAGTTGCGATAGTACTGCCCAGCAAATCCCAAGGCCAGCGGATGGTATAAAGTCGGCACGGCTGCCTGTAATACCCCCACTGATCCAAGTAACACCGTGGCCAAGGTAGCGATTAGGTAGCTGAGACGCCGGGGAAGAAGGATACCCGCACAGACCACATGAAAGACATAAAAGATAATTACCGGGCTCTCAATGCCGCCGCAAAAGTATATAATGGCTGTCAGTGAGCTCACGTCAGCCAGTATTTGCACGAGCCAGAGTTTTTGAGCCCGCTGGAAGGTCAGTCGGGATCTGCCCGAGCCCATGGCCCTGTTTATCAAAATGTTGTATCCTAGAACTGTCAAGCCGATGCCTATGAAAATAGCCGCTTGGTCAATCACGCCGGCAAATTTAGCCAGAAGGGCCCCGGCAATGATTGCCGCCCCGCCGAGCCAGCGGAGCCTGACAGTCCAGAGGGCGTTGCGAACCAGCTCGCCCTTGAAAGGATGTGAGTCGTAGATTGGGTCGAATGCTATTGGTTTGGTAAGCAAGCCAATCCCCATGACCAAAGGACCAAAGAACGGTTCCCACTAACGAGAATTGTGCCGCGAAGTTTTCCAAATTGCAAGAAAATTGTGTGGGTTTGATTGTTTGATGGCTGATTATGGGAATTGGAAGACAAAAAAATAGGGTTTTCCTGGCATACGATTTGCAGTATATTATTGGAAGCGTTTCTTACGGCAGGACAGTGGACGCTCTGCTGTGCTACTGCTGTTTGGCTGACCATATTCGAGGTGGATAGGTGAAACAACTGCGTCAAATACTACTTTGGGCTGTCTTGGTCGGAATCGGCTTGCTTCTAGTTCTGTCGGTTTTAGGGTCTTTCCTGGGAGATGAGCGAGCCCGAGTCCTGTTCAATTCAATCCCCTTGGTGGTTTTCTGGGTGCTGCTACTGGGGTTGTTGTCCGCCGGTTTGATCTACTTCAAACGATTGATTCACTCTGCGGGACTACTGGGGATCCATTTAGGATCTTTACTAATCCTGGTCGGAGCTATGCTCGGCTCGGATAGCGGCCATAGCTTAGCCGCAATGCTTTTTGGCAGTAAGAAGATTCCCCACGGCTACATGCAAATATATGAAGGCCAGACCAGCAACCGCATCCTGGACAGCAAAGGAAAGACCGAGATCGGCAAGCTGCCCTTCAGCGTGGGCCTGAAGGATTTCCGGATTGACTACTACGAGGTAGATGAGCCTTGGCGTTTGATCGTCGAATCTGCGTTAGTGGATAAAGAAAGCCACAAAAACAAGTGGCTGCAAGAACATATCAAGTGGACTGAAGGGCAGGAGGTGGCTATTCCTTTTACCCAGGCTCGTTTGGAGGTGCTCCAATACCTGGAAAGTGCCCGTCCTACATATACTGGGGACACCCGACCTCTGCTGGAGATTACCCAGGCCGACGGCCAGAAAAGCACCTTTACCGCTGAGGTCGGCCAAGAGTTGCTTTTGAAAGACCCACAGGTGCGCGTGGAGATTATGCGGATCTTTTCCAATCTCAAGGTGCAAGGCACGGGTAAGGGACATAAGGTGATTAATGTCCCTGGTCCGCCCAAAAACCCGGCTGTGCAGGTGAAGTTGGAGCGGGCTGGCGGCGAGACAACGTACCAGTACGTCTATGCTCATGGGCAGGTCCATGGCCAAGAGGACGATGAATTCAAACTTCGCTACGTGTTCGCCGAACCCGATGGGGCCGAGCCGGATCCGAACACAGGTCTGCCGGCTATGGAGATTCTGATAAAGTACAAAGACACGAGCCAAAGAGTTTGGCTGATTGTGCACAAGAATCAGACCTACGCCCGATTGCCTTTGATTGGTCTGCTCGGTTTAGAGCAGAAGGATGACCACGGGGAACATGCTCACCCAAGGCAATTGAGTCTGTACTTAGCCAAAATGCAGGGACAGATAAAGGACTATAAGAGCGACTTGGTCGTACAGGAGGAAGGGCACATAGTGGACAGCAAGACTATCGAGGTCAACGACCCTCTGCACTATGGTGGATACCATTTCTACCAAAGTTCATATGGCAGCAACAAGGCTGGACAGTGGTACACGGGTTTGTCGGTTACTTCCGACACGGGTTTGGCCTTGGTTTATATTGGCTTTGCCCTGATGGCTGGAGGGATGTTTTGGCTGTTTTGGTTCAAGCCGATTTTGGTTTATCTGAGCAAACGGAGGTCCGATGCATCTTAAATTTGACACCATTCAGGGCTGGTTGATTTATGTGGCTATGCTGAGCTTCCTGCTGGCCTTTGCCGGCTTGTTGGGCAAGTCCAAGAAGCCGGGTAGAGCTTTGTATGCAGTGGGGTTTGTACTATCGGTCGTGGCTTTTGTATATCGTTGGTATCATGTGGGGCATGTTCCTTTGCAGAACCTCTTTGAAGTGTTTCTGTGCCTTGGAATGCTGATCTATCCGCTGAGCATTTTTGGGGAGCGGTTTTTGGGGGTTCGGGCCGGCGCCATTGACGCATTGATAGGTTTTATTATCCTGTTTCCGGCGGGCTTTGTTTTTAACGCTGAGCCTCAACGGCTTCCTCCGGCGTTACAGAGTTGGTTGTTTGCTCCACACGTAGCGGCATATATGTTGGCCTATGTGGTTATGGCCAAGGCCAGCATCCAGGCTGTAGGACAACTGCTCTATCAGGGGCAAGGGGAAGGTGGGGGCTATGAGCTGGGGACCTATCGGATGGTTTGCCTGGGCTTTCCCCTGCTGAGTTTAGGGCTTATTCTCGGTTCCTGGTGGGGCAAAATTGCCTGGGGCGACTACTGGAACTGGGACCCGAAGGAATTGTGGTCGTTGGTATCCTGGTTGGTTTATCTGGGATATTTTCACTTCCGCTATATCTTTGGTAAAAAACGGCCCAGGATCAATTCACTCATAGTCTTGGGTGGATTCCTGGCTATCATTATTACCCTGCTCTGGGCCAATCTAGCCAGGGTTTTTGCAGGTCTGCATAGTTACGTAAGTTAGGTTCGAGACTTTAAGCTCTGCCTGAAATCGCTCGGGCCAGCAGCGTCGAGGTTATCTCCGGGAAAGTGGACTACTCCATCCCGGAGTACGTGCTCCTGGGGGGTACGGCAATAGCTCCCGTTTATTTATCCACTGTTTTATTAGAAGCCTTGCTTCCCGAAATACCTGTAGAAGTTTCCGGCAAGGGTTGCGAAGTCGAAGGGGCCCTCAACCGAGCCTCTGAATGTCTCCCGCCAACAACAACATTTGTCCTGCTATAGGTTTTGGCTTGGTGGCAGCCAGGACCACAGGAGCCTCCGTTCTGTGTGGCTGTGAAGTTTATAGGTATTTGCCATTCACCGAAGGGTACAGATTCGCGGAGCAACTGCGGATTCTTGCTCACGTGCCAGGCATGACAGGCACGACAGGTGCGCCCTTTTTTCTTCTTGTTCACGTGTAGGTAATGCAGGTTTTTTGAGCCGTCTCTAAACTCGGTGGCTTCATCGGTCTGAGCCTCAACGGCCAGTGACTTGTCATGGCAGATAAAGCACAGGCCGTAGATTTGGTCACTGTAGGGGCTATAGAACTTCTGGGGGTATGGGCCACGGAGAAAGCGAAATTGCTTATTGGCATGTGGCTGATGACAGGCTGCGCAGTCCAGAGATTGGCCGAGACCGTGGAGATGCACATCTTTGGCTAATACTTCTTTGAGATTGGCGATGACGCGGCCATCAGCAGACTTGACCTTCTTGGCGTGGCAGCTCAGGCAAAGACTTTGCGTGTTACCAAGCAGCAGATACTCGGCCTTGCTGGCGTGGGGATCGTGACAACGGGCGCATTTTTTGCCTTCCAGCAGCAAATGGTGGCGGATTGACATTTCCGCGACCGTAGGCTTGAAATCCTCGTGGCAATCGACGCACAAGTCCGGGACGGCCTTTGCCAAACCTTTGCCGGCCAGTTTCTTATGGGCCTGATGGCAAGTGTCGCAGCCCATGCTGACCGGCCCGTGGACCATGGCAGCTTGGGTAATAGTGTCCTTGAGGTCGCTGTGGCAGGAATAACAGAGGTCGGGAGATTTAGCCGACAGCAATGAAGCGATGTCGGATGAGTGCGGCTCGTGACAGGAAGTGCAGCCTTCGATCTTTTCGGCATCGTGGTACATACCACCTTGGGCTACTTCGTCGTGACAGCTTAGGCATAGCTCATTGATCGTTTTAGAATTTAGAAGCTTTTCGTTGGCGCTGCTATGGGGATTGTGGCAGATGGTACAGGCGTCCTCTTTATCTTCGAGGGGAGCATGGGTGAGTTTTTTCTTAGTGACACTATCATGGCAGTTGTAACAGAGTTCGGCCCCCGTCGCGGGGTAGGAAAAGGAATGATTTTTTCCATCAGCTTCGTGACAGAGTTCACAAGCATCATCACCTTCGGACAAGGGACCGTGGACGAAGGGACCGGAGCGGAGGTTCGCATGGCATTGTTGGGCCAGGCAGGAGCTCCCTGGTTCGATGGTCTGTGGTGCTTGGCGCTGCTGCCCAAACAGAACCGAGACCCCAAGGCAGAGCACCCCTGAAACCACGGCCAGCGTAAGCATTCTTCGAACTGTTGGAGTGCTAGCTTGGTTTGACAATTCAATCCTCGATATCAAAAGTGTGCCAGCGGATAAGCGAGTATATACAGGACCTTGTGAATAATCTAGCTTGTTTTCAGGGCAGGAAGGCCTAACTGCGTTTTTCAATTTGCTCTATAAGATTTTTGAAGATAATGCTGTGGAAGGGCAGGAATAGGTACCAATAGACCCGTCCAAGGATACTGCTGGTGTGATAATAGGCTGTTGTCGCCAAGACGTTGCCGGTGCCTTGTGGTTTTATGGTGAACTCCAACCAGGCCTTGCCTGGCAACTTCATCTCTGCTCGCAGGAGTAGCTTCCTGTCAATCTGGAGGTCTTCGACCCGCCAGAAGTCTATTACGTCGTTGATGGCCAAGCTCGAAAAGCTCTTTCTTCCGCGGGCAGCGCCGACGCCCAGCAGAATTCGGTCAACCTTACCTCTCAGACGCCACATCCAGTTGTTTTGGAACCAACCTTCCCTGCCCCCCACCTTACAGATGGAACGAAACAGGGCTGAAGACTGCTTCTTAGTCGACAGCCAATAAGTAGTAGTGTACTTGGCAGGGCTGTCCAGCTCATGCAGTTTCAGAGCTAATTCGTGGGCCGGAGGGTAAGCGTCGGACCATCTGGTACTGACCCGGTCCTGCTCTTCGCGGGACATGGCCTTGACTATGGCTTGTCTATAGGTAAGCGGCTCAAAAGACAACAGGCTTTTGATAGCGTGGTCCTGGCAGACGACCTCGCTGGCCAGTCCTTCCATTAGGCACCGAGTTATCGGTGCCGGCACTGGGGTGAACAGACTTCCGATGTAGGCAAAGAATCTGATGTTCGTGGTCGGAACGTGTAGGAAAAATCTTTTCTTCTGCAGCAACTCGGCGACTATCCGCATCATTTCTTCGTAGTTCAAGATATCATCCCCGCCGATGTCAAAATGTTTTCCTACCGTGGTCGGGGTTTCCAAAACGCCTACCAGGTATTTGATCACGTCTCGGACGGCGATGGGTTGACATTTGTTGCGGGCCCAATAGGGTATGAAAATCAGCCAGAGCTTCTTGACCAGGTCCTGAATGATTTCGTAGGACGCACTGCCCGAGCCGATGATGATGGCTGCTCTCAGAACGGTAACTGGCACGGTTCCTCGGGCAAGCTCCTCGGCAACTCTTATACGGCTGCGGAGGTGTTCAGACAGGGGGCCTAGGGTATCGCCAAGTCCGCCAAGATAGATGATGCGTTTTAGACCAGCCCGCCCGGCGGCCACTCGAAAGTTGACCGCAGCCTGGATATCCGCAGCGGAAAACTCCTCTGGTCCTAGAAGCAGAGAGTGAATCAGGTAATAGGCTGTATGGATGCCCTGCAAGGCCCTTTTCAGGTCTGATGGTTCCAGGGAGTCCGCAACGACGATCTCGGCCTGTGGCCAGCGAGTCTCGTACTCCGGTGAAGAGGCTCGGACCATAGCCCGAACTTGGTATCCACGGGCCAAGAGTTCCGGAACCAGGCGTCCGCCAATGTAGCCGGAAGCCCCGGTGACCAGGATTCTGCCCATTCTCGGCTGGGCAGTGGAAGGCAAATCATCACAAAAGAGCTTTTCCTCTTTCTGACGCCCATGGGGAAAAATAATCTCACCAGAATCGACGGACATTATATTCTCCCAACTTGACCGGTGCATGAACGGTCAACACAAATTGCACGCTAAATATACCCTGGAGCCTCTGTAAAGTGAAAGAGCAAATCCAGGGAAGTACCGCTGGGGGTTATCTTCATGATTTCCACAAAACCTTAATACACCCCAGCTCCTTGGTAACGTTTGGCTTACCAACTACATCTATTATAATGGAGGATGTGTTTAGCCTCAATAATCGGGGTATACTGTACATGAGCAGGGATTTCGACACTATGGACGACACAAGGCGTATCAAGGCCTGCCTTACCAACGACCGCAGAGCTTTTGAAGGCCTCGTTCGGAAGTACCAGAGTGCAACGTACGCGTTGGCCATAGCACGGGTGCGCGACGCGACGGCCGCGGAAGAAATCACTCAGGATGTCTTCGTCCGCGCATATCAAAAGTTGGGACAGTTGAGGGACTCAAGCCGCTTTGGCGCGTGGCTGCGTTCTATTACCCTTCGCCAGTGCGGTATGTGGCTGCGTTCTAATAAACGACAGGTTCGTACCCGTTCGTTGCCGGAGGAAGAGATGGGTACGGCCCTGTCCTCGGTAAAAGACGCCGACCAGGGTGGCGAAGGCCTGTTTGACATTGCCGCCCTGATCGAACAATTGCCGGAAGGACTGCGGGCGGCGGCCGTCCTGTGTCTTGAAGAAGAACTGTCTCCTTCTGCCGCTGCGGCCGTGCTCGGAATTAAACCGGGAACCCTCCGCAAGCGCCTCCACGATGCCCGTACCAAGCTCCAGTTTCAGATCGTCAAAAAGGCTGAGATACAACTTCGATTGCACTTGTTGCCAAAGGATTTTGCCCAGAGATGCGTATGCCGATGTGGAAAAGCTCAAGAAGCAAAGACAAGAAAGGAGGTGATAACTATGTCTCAGAAGAAAAAATGCGGATGCGGGTGCCTCGGTCGCCGTCAGTCCAAGACCGTGACCAAGACTAAGTCAAAGGAAAAGAAGTAGGGCGCACCTTTGCAAAGTGAAAGAGCAAATCCAAAAAGAACACCGCTGGATTTGCTCTTTCATAAAAAAACCGCTGGTTAACGATACCGTTTTCTGGATTATTCTAGTACTACATCGCCACATGATTACGAATTATCCTGAATACAACAACGTAATTTCTCGACTTCGATACCGAGAGCTCGCAGTCGTTGTCGCTTTCGCCGGGCGTGATGTTCTCTGGCCTGCTGATTGCGCCTCTGGTGGTATTGGATTATCTCATCTGCTTGACAATAAACCTGTTTCTGAACCGAAGCCGGAAAGCTCTGAACGGCTACCCACACCAATGCTGCATAGCGAACCTGTTCGACGGTCAAATAGAAACTCTCCGGAGTTTTTTTCTCTAAGGTCCTGATGCACCCGCGAACAGAACAACTGACTCAATTGGCTGATATACAGATGGCGATGAATCCCACGCCAACTGCGGATCTCAAAATGATCCATGCCCATCTCATTTTTGGCCAACTCGAAACATCGTTCTATGGGCCAACGGGAAAAGGCTATTCGCAGCAGTTTTTTCAAAGTCATATCATTGGAGCCCGGATGTAAACGGCGGAATAAAAGTGCGGCACCCCAGGAAGATTTCCATGAGAATAACAGGCTTTGGACGGCTGCGTGGGCTGTCCTCGGGCTTGGCATTCTCATGGAGGACCAGGAGCGTACCGCGATATGGACCAATGGCTAAAGATTCGCCAGCAAGTACTAGTCGAGGGGGTCTCCAGGCGAGAGATTCTTCGCCGGACCGGCATGCACTGGCAGACCCTGCAGAAGATTCTCACTCACAGCAGCCTAGCGGTTCTTCGCTGCTGAAAGATTCACTTTTCAAAGAGCTATCCAGAAAGCCACAGAAGCTTTCTGTCTAACAACGGCCTCTTGAGCCGCTAATTATCTCTACTACTCAGTCCCGGCTTCCGTTGCCTCAGCAGTTCCCAGGCTGGCATTGCTCTGCTACGGCCTCGTCGAGTTCTTTCGCCGTTGCTTCCCAATTGAAGCGTGCCACAGCTTCTCTGCCGCGAAAGGGCTGACCCTGCCAAAGGTCGCCCTTGGCCAACAGTTCCGCCAGGCGTGTTAGTTTGTCCGCGAGTTTGTTTGGTCCACCGGCGTAAAGAAACGCTTCGATTCCGTTAGCCGCACTTTTGCCCAGGACCTCCGGGTAAGCGAGTCTATCCGGTGCCAGCGGGAACGCACCAGCCGCGGCGGATTCGGCCATGGTGATGCCGAAGAATTCATGCTTAGCTGTTGAGACAGCCACGTCAGTCCGCAAGAGTGCGTTGATGTACTCATCGCGAGATTCAAGATACCCCCACTTTTCTATCTGCCGGTTGAATATTTTTCTGGAGCGAGCGAAGACTTCCGGCAGGGCCCGGGAATTTCCTCCGCCGATAACGCTTAGGCGAAAGTCTACATTGCGTTTTCTCAGCAGGTTAAGGGCGGCGAAGAGAGTTTCCGGGTCTTTGTCCTGTTCCCATCGTGCGGCCCAGAGGATTCGCAGGGGCCCTTCGCGGCGTTTTTGGCGAGTGGGGAAGATTTCTATTCCGGGGTATTTGATAACCGAACGCTCACGAATGATTTCCACTCGGTCCAGCGGCAGATAATCGGGCATTCTCCGCAGAAACTCCTCCAGAGCCGCCAGGAAGCTGTCTCGGTGAAAAGCCGAATTGAACCATACCCTATCGGCCGCCAGGGCGGTTGTCATATTGCTAAAGGCGAAGTGATAGTCGTACTCACGTTCGTGTTCGACCGGATAGGTAAGTTGATTCTCGTGGAAATAAGCAATGCACGGCAGATTTTGCGCTGCCGCCGGGGCCAAACCGATAAACTCCGCCAAGCCCAGCATATCCGAGCAGAACAGAAGGTCCCAGCCCTGTCCGCGTCTAATCGCCTCAGCCACTTGTCCAGCCATGGTGATGGCTGCATGACGCATGCGCCACTTCCACTTGGTTGCCGGTAGGCTCAGAAGCGTCCAGTCATGGTCGCTGCGAGCGATCCAGCCGTCCAAGAAGGCCTTGTGGCTTCCGCCGTAATAAGGTTCCAGTGCCAGAATTTTTAGAGGCTTGTTCATGGCTACAGGATACGCAGTCGGGGTTAAGTAGCAATCAAAACAAATCTTGGTTCCCCAGTTTTTAAGATACCTGTTGCCTTTGCAGTCCCCTAACAACTTTGTAAATTGCCTGTGTTCCCTCTCTACCGAAGCTTTGTGCAGATGCGGCCCGGAATAGTGTCTCAGCCAACGCTGTTCCCGGCAATGGGACCTTTAGGTCTTGTGCAGCGCCATGAGTTATACAAAGGTCTTTCAGGAGATAGTCTACAAAGAATCCTGGAGCGTAATCGTCGGCGACCATCTTCGGCCCCAGGTTGCTGAGTTGCCAACTGCCAGCTGCCCCGCCGGAGACAGCCTGGAGCATAGCTTTGCTATCGATTCCTGCCTTCTGTGCAAATGACAGTGCCTCCGCGACCGCCAAGCAGTTCATCGAAACAAGTATCTGATTGCACAGTTTGACGATATAGCCTGCTCCGCTTGAGCCGCAATGGACGATTGTCTTACCCATCGTTTCGAGGACTGGCCGTGCCCTGTCGAAATCTTCCTTCCTGCCGCCGACCATGATGCTCAGCATTCCAGCCTTTGCGCCGGCATCCCCACCGGAAACTGGGGCGTCGAGAAAGCTCACACCCTTCTTGCCGAGTTCTTGGCTGCACTTGGTAGCCACTTCCGGGGCTGCCGTCGAACAGTCAACGACTATAGAGCCTTTCCTTACCCCGGAAATTATCCCGGTCTTTTCTGCCAGTACAACATGGTAGACATCCGGAGAGTCGGAGACACAGCATATCACGATGTCGCTTTCTGCAGCCGCTTTGGCGGGCGAGTCTACCACCACAGCGCCGGCGTCTTTCAGCGGCTCAGTCCTGGAAATTGTGCGATTGTAAACCGTAAGACTGAACCCGGCTCTTAGTATGTTCCCAGCCATCGGCTGGCCCATGATTCCCAACCCCACGAACCCCACACGCAGTTTGTGTCCGCTCATATTCTGAGTATCCTTTCCTGTTCGTATTAGTTCAGCTTAACAACTAACGGTTACAACCAGCCGATCGTAGAGTTCTTGCGTCGCTGACACAAGGGCGTTGTGGTCGAACATTGCTTCGGCGTGCCGACGTGCCTGCCGCCCCATCTGTTCGCGTAGGCTCGGGTCCTCGATAATGCGCACCAGGGCCGCTGCCAGGTCCTCGGCTCTGTTTGATTCTACCAGCAGTCCATTTCGCCCGTTCTGCACAATACTCGAGTATTGTACTCGCGTGAAGCCCGCCGAGACCACCGGCGTTCCACAGGCCATTGCTTCGATCATCACCGACCCGCCCGACAGCGTCACCAGCACATCCAGCGATGCCAATACCAACGGCATATCATCGCGTCTGCCGGTGAATACCACTCTCTCGGCCAGGCCGTCGGAAGTTGCCAGCTCGCGAATCTGCTGATAATAGGCCGCCTCTCGTGGCTCTCCCACGATGAAGAACGTTACCGCTTGCCTGCTGTTTGCTATGCCTTGGGCCACGCGCAGAAAGTCCAACTGCCTTTTTGTCTTGTCGATTCCGCCCACGATTCCCACCCGTATCCCCCCAGCCTGTGGAAACTGATCGCCCAGGAGGTCGTGTTCGCGCAGGCTCGGATTGAACTCTTCCAGATCGACCGCATCGAAGATTGTGCTGATCTTTTCCGCAGGCACGCCGCCGTCCAGCAGATTTGCGTGCACGCGTTTGGATATAGCCACCACCCCCGCAGCTTGGCCCACCCGGTGTTTGCGTACTTCCCAGGACGACCTCGGTCTTCGCACGTGCAGCACAGCCGGCACCTTGAGTTTTCGGGCCACGTTTAATACATAGCCGCTCTGCCACAGGTTCGAGGCGTGCAGAAGTTTGATTTGTTTGTTCCGGGCGAACCTGACCAGTTTTGGCCCATCCAGGAACCGTTGCACCGAGCCCGGCCATTTTCGCCACGGACACAGCCTCAGTACATGGGTTTCAATTCCCTTTTGGCTCAGTAGCTCTGCGAATGGCCCTTCCTCCCGGCACACGACTATCGGCTCATACCGGTCCCGATCAAGACCATTAGCCAGATAGTACAACTGCCGTTGGGCCCCGCCGATTTGTCCCCCACGGGATATGAATAGGACGCGTACCATATTATCTATCGTGGAAATGTCTTACCGTGCAGCTCTGCCAGCCAGGCAAGTTTGCTCGGATCGATGGGTTTTGCTCCGCCGATAGCTTCTGCATCCAGTGCAGCTCGGCAGAGTAATTCGTAGTCTTCGACGCGCAATAGTGCCGTTCGCAGGTCTGACCCAGCCATCATGAGCCCATGATTGACCAGCAGAAACCCGTTGGTATTTTCGGTTTTGCTTTTGATCACAGTCGGCAATTCCGGCGGCGTTTGATAAGGTTCTATCAGTTCCACTTTTCCCACCAGGAAGTATCCTTCGCAGTATGCCTCCAGCGGCGGCAGTTTGCCGGCCAGCGCCCAAGTGAGCGCCGCCGGCGGATGACAGTGGATAACAGCGTTCAAATCCGGCCGCTGCTGATAGAGGCTAAGATGGCTCTTCACTTCCATGGTCGGCTCACCTGGTCCATCTACCTTTGTTCCGGTTGCATCTACTGTTACCAGATCAGCTGCGCTTACGTCGCGCAGACACATGCCCGTCGGCGTCGCCAGATACCTTCCCTCAGCCAGCCGAATACTCACGTTCCCACCGTTGGCGTTAGCCATACCCAGCTCAGCCAGTCTTTTGCAGACCGCCGCTAGTTCGTTGCCTGTGTTCACTATGCTTGGCATTTTTGTTATTTCCTTGTTTACCCGCGATCTACAACACACAAAACGCAGTTGGGCTATTATAACGGGGGTTTACGTTTGAAGCACCGTTTTTGTTGTATCTCTGCACCCTTGGGCTCAGAGACCGGTATTTTTTGCTTGACGCGCGAGACACTATCCGGGTACAATCTAGACGTTGTGAGTGCAGAAAGAGATCAGTCGGTCTCAGGGCACGAACCGCGGTAACGTGCATACCGGCACATCACAACAGGGAGACGGGCCAACAATTGTTCAGATAAAGGTCCCGGCCTCCCTTTTTTTTTGGGCTGGACTTTTCAGTTGTGAGAACACCCCTACAAAAACATTTTTGCGGATATAAGAGAGGTCGTTGGTCTAGATAGGCCCCGCTGGACAGCCGTAAAGCCAGCTCCTTCTTATGAGATCGACCGACTCAAAAAATTCTTTTTCCCAGTTTGAATTTCGCTTGTGCGTTTCTTATATTTGATAGGGGTAGCGAGAAGAGACTCTGATGGAGACATTGATGAACAAGGTGCGTAGTTTTTTTCTTGAGAAGTCCGGGATTACAACAATTGAGTATGCCTTTTTGTTCGGCCTGGCGATCTTTCTTTGCACGGTTCTAATCGGCCTGTTGTAGCGGCCTGGCCGTCATGGACCGCTTTAGGCGGCACGGGCAGGACGGAATTCTGACAATTCTGAGATGGGTATTGCTTAGGGAACGACCGTGAACACAGCTTCATGCGCAGGCTCATAGTCCACATAGATGTAGTAGCCAGTACTTGATCTGACGATTTACGATACCTCCTGCACTGTCTGTACGGTCTGATTTAGCATCTTTTCTTTGGCTTCGCATGATTCGTTACCTCTTCACACGCAAAGTTCCGTCCTGACCCGGTGGTTAGCCTTTGGCCAGGCTGGATTGTCCAGCTTGCTCACATCAGCTTGCTTGGCGCTGCTCATAGATTCGTCTCCTGGATTGCTTATCGGTCCAGGCTACAAATCCACCTTAATCACGCGCCCAGTTTTTGGGGAGGGGTTCAGTTCTGCACAGCCAAAACTCATCATCAACTCAGCAAGCCACCGCTTCCATCACTCATTTTGCAGAAGTCTTTTATGGCTATCGGCTTTCCCCCAGATTCTCCTGAATACTAATTCGAAAAACGCTCTAGGCAGATACCCAGGGAAAATTCGATGTGTCGGATTAGGGTGTGACGTAAATGTGGTTGCTTGCTTGGTCCCAAGCCAGCGGCTCTTTATTCACCTTCAACTAATGGCCTTGGGGGTGGTTCTTATTGTGGTCAACCTCTGCTCGGCCACCTTGACCAGTTCCTCGTAACTGGCACCATGGTCCGGAGCAGTAGCTAAGCCGGCACGGATGGTCAGCTCGGCACGGATGTTCCCAGTAGGTAGTTCGGCAAAAGCCGCCATCAAACGCTGCAGAGCCAACTCGGCCTCTTGGGCATTGGTCTCAGGCATAACCCACAAGAAACGCTTGCGACTTAGACGAGCCAAAAAGTCTGTCACGCGAATCATCTCCGGCAAGGTTTCAGCGGCTGCGTTGAAGGCCACCGGGGCAACGACCGGAACATGCGCATCCTCGTTGGACTTATCCACGATATCGAGGATGCAGATACTCATATTCCCTCCATAGCGTTCAATCCGCTGGAGCTCTCTGAAGACTTCCTTGCGGAGGGCCTTACGATTGGCCACTGCTGAGCGATTATCCGTTTCCCCAAGATGGGCCAGAGACTGTCGCTGAGCCAACATACGTTCAACCAAGACAGCCAGAGCGATGGGAGTGAAGGGTTTGTGAAGGTATTGGTCTAAATCCAGATGCCGATGTGTATCTCGGATAGGACCGTCGGAATATAGAAAGATAAAGGGTAGACTTTGTAACTCAAGGTTGTCGGGCATGCGCTGCTGGAGGCTCTGACGGTTCACATTCTTTACGTCAGTGTCGCACACTACGATGTCGGGCATCTCCTGTTGCATGGCCGCCACCGCCTGCTCAATGTCGGCGACCTCAGAGATCCGAAGGTCTGCCTGCACAAAGGTCTGCTCCAGCAGTCCTAAAATGTTATAGTCGTTCGCTACCAGCAGGACAACGCGTCTGTCATCGTAAGGCATTACCCATAACTCCTGACTACCTTCATAGGGTGCTCTCGCAGCCGACGAGTTGGCTGTAATCCTGGAAGGCCAAGACCGTCTGCGCAGACAGCACCTCCAACTCCTTTCACTGGCACTAGTTGTGTATCGGCTAGAAAAGAGGGCTGGTTCAGATTAAACTCCAGCCGTTGCTTCATTCATCAATCACGCCCAACTAGACCGTAACCCCTTAGAAATAATGGAATTACGCACATAATCCCATTTTTGTCTGTTCACGCCCCCAGCATGATCCCCCTCCCGACCTTTCCTTCAGGGCACTTCACAGCAGAGTCCTTTGTTAGCACTATCTGCCCCCTGCGTCCAAAATGGATGCTTTCATTGAAGTCCTGCACGCCTTAGTCTTCGCCGGCACGGATCACATCCTGAAGTTCCAGTTGATTGTTATGATTTATGGAAAACTTTTTTGAAGCCTTCCGGAGCAGAAACGCTATATTACCATCAATCAGGCAGATGGGGACGCGACGTCTTAAGATGGAGGAATTGACATGATGGATCAAAATAGGATGGCGTCGACCCAAGAACAGCCTGGCTCTACGGTGGATCCCGTCTGCGGTATGCTGGTGGACCCGGACAGTGCGGCCGCACACGTCCGGTACCAGGGACAGGACTATCACTTCTGCAGTTCAAGCTGCGCAGAGAAATTCCGAAGCAACCCTTCAACCTACCTAAATCCTCCTGGAAATGAGGAGACCTCCACCCAAACCAGCCACGGTTATTCCGGCACAGTATACACATGCCCCATGCATCCCGAGGTGGAACTGCCGGGGCCCGGGGCTTGTCCCAAATGTGGCATGGCCCTAGAGCCGTGCACGGTTACACTTGAGAATGAGCAGGAAGATACCGAACTCAAGGATATGGCCGGAAAGTTGTGGATCAGTATTGCCTTGACCATCCCCTTGGTTGTGGTGGC
>JAACET010000172.1 GCA_011682385.1 Actinomycetota bacterium
CATAGGATGGGTATTATGCATATACTACTGACTAATGACGACGGATTGTTTGCTCCCGGTTTAGCAGCCCTTTACAGGTCGATTTCTTCCTTTGGTGATGTTTCGGTGGTTGCTCCTGCCCAGGGTCAGTCAGCCTCCGGCCATTCTCTGACTGTCCGCAGTGCGTTGGTTTGTTCCCGGCAGCAGGTGGATGAACAGCTTACCGGCTGGGCCGTCGAGGGCAGACCGGCCGACTGTGTGAAGTTAGCTATTCGCGAGTTACTGGACGCTCCGCCGGACCTGGTTGTTTCGGGACTGAATGCCGGGGCCAATGTGGGCATCAATGTCATTTACTCCGGCACGGTTGCCGCCGCTGTGGAGGCAGCCTTTTTTAGGATACCGGCTCTGGCCTTTTCTTTGGGTCTCGATTCCCGACATGATCAGCAGCAGACCGCCCAGTGCATGCAGCGGGCTTCCGATGTGGCTGCTCAGATACTCACCCAGGCCTTGGACGCTGGCCTGGTGAAGGGCACGGTCTTGAATGTCAACGTACCCATTGGCGCCCGTCCCAAGGGCGTACGTTTTGTCAAGCAATCTACCGTGGGTATTGACGACCATTACCAGCGTTCCGAGGACGACCAGGGTCGGCTCTGTTATACTATGAGCCCGGATTTCAAGTTTAATGGTCCGGTGCCCAACACTGACGTACAGGCCTTGGCTGAGGGTTTTGCCAGTGTCACACCGCTTCATTTTGACCTGACCAACCACGAGCAACTGCAGATTTTGTCCGATAATCAGTGGCGAATAACCCCCTGATAGGTCGATAAGAGGAATGGTTGTCGCGAGCCCGTACGGACCGGCACAGCCGACGGAGTTGTTCTAATCTGGAGATACCCGTGAACGTTACCGCCCTGCGAATTGCTCTGATATCCATTGCCGCCTTGGCAGCCCTGGTTCTGCTGTTGGTGCTTCTGCGATCAAAGACTGACAAATCCGGCAAATCCGAGTAGTTTACCCGCTTTTACTGGGGGAATCTATTTTGAATGCCCCCAGGCTCTCGTCTGGGGGTCCTCTAATGCCCCCGACCTACGCGTCGGGGGTCTTCCTCACGCCCCCATGCCTTTCTTCTTTTTCTCTTGAATTCTGCCTGAAATTGGTTATATTCTGGCCTTTTTCCCGGATATTCCCTAAGCGAGGATAGGCCATGGATAACAAGATCATTGGTCAAGGTATTACTTTTGACGATGTTTCTCTGGTACCTGCCCATTCTGATTTTGTCCCCCGCGACGCCGATACGGCTACTAATCTCACTGCCAATATCCGTCTGAATATCCCTGTGGTCTCTGCTGCCATGGACACTGTCACGGAGTCTGCCTTGGCCATTGCCTTGGCTCAGGAAGGTGGTTTGGGCATTATCCACTACAACATGGCCATTGAGCAGCAAACCCGCGAGGTTGACAAGGTGAAGCGTTCTGAGAGCGGCGTAATCAATGATCCGGTCACCCTCTCACCCCAAGAGACTGCCGAGACTGCCCGGAAGCTCATGGCTGATCACAATATTTCCGGCATACCTATCCTTGAGGGCAAGAAGCTGGTCGGGATTATTACTCGCCGGGACATGAAGTTTTTGGGTAATACTGACACCAAGATTGCTTCGGTAATGACCAAGGATCACTTGGTTACTGCTCCGCCGAGCACTTCGTTGACCGAGGCCGAGCGTATTCTTCACGGCCAAAAGGTGGAAAAGCTCTTGTTGGTCGATTCTGATGGGCACTTGGTTGGTTTGATTACCATGCGGGACATTGAGCAGATGCACAATTATCCTGCCGCCTGCAAGGATCAGCGTGGCCGTTTGCGAGTAGCTGCCGCCGTTGGTGCTCACGACTATGACCGCGTCGAGCAGCTCATGGCCGTGGATGTGGATGTTGTCGTGGTTGATTCAGCTCACGGCCATTCCGTCAATGTCATTGAGACGGTCAAGACCTTGCGTGGCACATACCCTGAGTTGCAGATCATTGCCGGCAACGTGACTACCGGCCAAGCCACTTTGGATTTGATTGCTGCTGGTGTTTCAGCCGTCAAGGTTGGCATTGGTCCGGGAGCGATATGTACCACTCGCGTTATTGCCGGCGTCGGTGTACCTCAGATAACCGCCATCATGGACTGTGCCGCTGCCGCCAGGTCCGCTGGCGTACCTATTCTGGCTGACGGCGGAATTCGCCAGTCCGGCGACATGGTCAAGGCCCTTGCTGCCGGAGCTAATGCTGTGGTCATGGGGTCGTTATTAGCTGGCTTGGATGAGAGTCCCGGCCAAATGGTTATTTACAAGGGCCGCCGTTACAAGGAGTATCGTGGCATGGGTTCTCAGGGCGCCATGGTTGCCGGTGCTGCCGCCCGTTATTCCCAGTCCAGCAAGACCCCGGTCCAGAAACTGGTCCCTGAGGGCGTCGAGGGCCGGGTTCCTTATCGCGGCAAACTTGGTGATTTCATTTATCAGTTTGTCGGCGGCCTGCGAGCTGGTATGGGATATTGTGGTACAGCCGACATTGATTCGCTTCGGGAGAAGGCCAGGTTCATTCGCGTCAGCGGAGCCGGCCTGACCGAGAGCCACCCCCACAACATCACCATTACCAAGGAAGCCCCGAATTATTCCGTCGCCTTCGAAGCTGAAGAATAGCCACAGAAAAATAAAAATGTAAAAATCAAAATGCAAAATGATAAAGTAAAATTCAAAACTGATTTTAAGAAAAGGCTATACAACCTCACACTTAGGCTCATAGAGTTCCTGGACAAATTACCAAAGGACGGTGTCGCCAGGACAATTGGCAATCAACTTCTGCGAAGCGGAACAAGTATTATTGGAAACTACATTGAGGGCCAGGCTGCTAGCAGCAAGAAAGACTTCACCAATTTCTTTAACCACTCTCTCAAATCAACTAATGAGAGCAAGCTATGGCTGGCACTGCTCCGTGATAGTAATCGTGCAAAACGTGAGGAAGTTGCCTGGTTTTTGGCTGAATTGGACGAAATCGCAAGAATCTTTGCCTCAAGCATTCTCACCCTCAAGGGCAAGAGATAATCTTTACGTTTCAGAATAATTTTTGCATTTTGATTTGTAATTTTGCTTTTTGATATTTGATTTTTGATTTGGATTTCTTATATGTCATCTCCAACTTCTGAACTAATTGCTGTCCTTGATTTTGGTTCCCAGTATAGCCAA
>JAACET010000173.1 GCA_011682385.1 Actinomycetota bacterium
CTATACCAAACCGCTCTACATCGAACCGTGGAGTCAGTGCGTCCAGAATTTCGATATCACAGTTGTTGCAGGAGCCTCCTGCACAGACGTGACATACCCAAGGTGATTTGGTCAGAGCCTTAGTCTTCAAGCTCATGGGCTACTACCTCCTTTTAGAAGTAAGCGAAGCTCTGTGCCGACGAATCCCGTTGAGCACTTGAGTGGGCGTTGGCCTCCAGCGGGGTTTTGAACTGCACGACGACCTGCCGCAGCGACGGGCCAGCCGGTTGAGTACGCAACACCTGGCCAACTGTGGCGAAAGATCCCATTTGGAAAAGCTCCTTCTGCTCCAATGGGTAGTCCCCACGTAACCAGATCTGCATCCCGCGTTCGAAATACTCTCCCTGCAAGGCCAAGAAACACGCCCCGCCAGCACACAGGTCCACCATTCTGCCCTGTTTGAGATCCACCTTGCCGTCTCGGCTGTACCATACCGGCGAGAACCTCCGGGCAGTGCACCCGGAGGTAGACGCTCACCGAGGTTTGCAGGCAGCCTAAATACTGCATGGGCGGAGCTGGACGGAATTTCAGTGCCTACAAAACAATCGTAGCCGCCGAGTTCAGGCCAACTGCTCTCAAGAAACTCTGCTGTCGCATTCTCAATTCACTATTCATCGGCTCGCTGTGCAGGCTCCTGTTCCCACGAAGTGAACTCTTGATAGCGTCGCTCCACCAAGCATTCGGCCGTAGCGGTTGCACGCATGGCGTCACCCGGCAGCTGCAGCCATCCGGGTTCGGTGGAACTCTCGTCGAACAATACTAACTCAGTGGCTCGAAACACGAGTGCAGCAGCGAGAGAAACACCGCGAAGACTCAATCTGTCCTGAAATGGATCCGCATTCCGACCAGAGATGTGGATCACGGGGTTGCCACTGCCTTCCTCGAGGTTAGGGCCGAAGGTATGAACGTTCGGGTGGATTGCAGCTTGGCTTAGCGCCCCCCACACCTCCGGTAGTCGTGGGATTAAGGAACGCACCGCGCCTATCGCATGCGACGCCTTATACTTCTTCGCCGAAGGCTCCATGTATCGTTCGAATGCAACACGGTCCCTCGAAACGTGAACAGCTACGGCAGCTGATTCCACGGCAACCCGCAGTAACACGAACGTATCGCCAAACACACGGTGCCGTGCAAGGTGGACACTCGACACAAGTGTTTCCCGCACGCGATTGAGGAGGGCGATAGCATGATACCACTGATCAAAAGTCGTGGAATCAGAAGTCGTGGGATCTGACTTCACAACGGTAAATGTAAGCGTGACTCTGATAAGTTCGATGTCGCCGAGCGAAACCGCTAGCGCCTTTTCGTTCGCGCGATCGAATGAAGTCGCAATGATCTCGCGCTCGCTCATGACCGAATCGTTGATGTGGTCGAAACTCATCGGTGCCTCGATTTCTTCATGGTCATCTCTGCGACCTCCGGGTTATGAGCTAGATTAAGCCCAAAATCATAACTATTTGAAAAACCCGGATTTACGCTAACCCCTTGTAAAATAAGCGAGCAACCTAAATCAGCATGATGACCATGATCGGCATGATGATCACGACTTTATGCACATTTTATGCACACGCCACAAAATGCGCAAGTGTTTTCTTTCTGCTATACGAAATAAATTGAAGCAGACGATTTGAGATGCTAGTCGGTGCCAGTCAGATGGACGAAGCTTGATTCCAAGGCCTTTTGTCAGGGGCTACATGTTTCATACCGAAGGGCTCATGTTCGCCATAGGGCGTCTATCGGCACAGCCTGGAGGTTCTTGCCAAAGGGAACACTTTCCTGTCCCTGGTACAATACCACCCCTCGGCGGAACTTTTTGCCCGCATCCTCAGCCAGGGCGTGAAGGCCCTTGAAGTCGTCTGCCCTCACGGTGGCGCTGACCTTAACCTCGATGCCAACCACGTCTCCGGATGGCGACTCCAACACCAGGTCCACCTCTCGGCCGCCCAATGTGCGGAAGTGAAAGAGACTCGGCTCGGTCCGGCTCCAGGTGGTCTGCTTGCGAAGCTCCATGACAATGAAACTCTCAGCCAGTGGTCCTAGCAACTGGGACTGACGCAGGGCGCTCTTGTCCGTCTGACCGACCAGAGCGGACGCTAAGCCCGTATCGTTGAGGTAGAGCTTGGGTGACCTGACCAGTCGCTTGCCTAGATTGCCCGACCACGCCGGAAGCAGTTGTACCAAGAAAGTGGCTTCCAGCAGGGCCATGTAGCGTTTCAGGGTCGTCTGGGGAATTCCAAGGCTGCGCGATACCTCGGCCTGGTTCAGCAGTGCCCCAACCCGGGAGGCCAGTAGTGTCAGCAGTCTGGGCATTGCGCTGAGCCCTTCCACATTGGCGAGATCCCGAATGTCACGTTGAAGGATAGCCGAGATGTACGAGTTGAACCACGCCCGCCGACGGCCTGACGATTTGCGGCGTTGGGCTTCAGGATATCCGCCGCAAAGAATGCGATCTACAAGGTCCGTATGCGCTTTTGGGGTTTTGCCTACCCGGATAGTCTTGCCAGCAAAGAGAGCGTCGATGAATCCCTCTCGATGGTCAGTAATCTCGCCCTGGGACAACGGCCACAGTGGTAGGATCTCCATCCGACCAGCCAGCGATTCGGAGAGCTTCGGCAGCATGAGGACATTAGCTGAACCCGTCAGCAGATAACGGCCGGGCCTGCGGTTGCGGTCCACGTCAGCCTTAATGGCCAGGAACAGCTCTGGTACTCGCTGAACCTCATCTAAAGCGACGGGCCCGTCAATACCGGCTAGGAACCCGGCCGGGTCAGCCGTAGCCGCCGCGAGGACTGCAGCATCATCGAAGGTCAGATAGCGTGCGGGATGTTTGGTGGACGTGATGTGCTGAACGAGCGTGCTTTTTCCTGTCTGCCTTGCACCATGCAGGAAGACCACCGGGCTGTCCGCCAACGCCTCGAGCAATCGGGATGATATATGCCTATTGAACATGGTGATAAATTACCCAGTAGGTGGACGAATTTCAACCATTTTCTTGAAGATTTTCTCGGTTTTGCTCTTACAGGTTCAATGTCTCTCGCTGGTAGCTTTTGAGTAACCCTAGCGGGGGCCACATATGGGGACTATGAGATACCAAAAAGTTTCAAATGATGTCGTTTTTGTCGGTTGACAGCGGGGCGGAATTCACCTAACCT
>JAACET010000174.1 GCA_011682385.1 Actinomycetota bacterium
CACGAAGGTGAAGAGAGGAAGAGGGCAGAGAACCAACGGATAAGATAATTAGCCGCAGATGAAGAAAGGCGCAAAGGGCAAAAAAGACCCCCGGCACATAGGCCGGGGGCATTACAAAGATACTAGATCGCGGTGTTCGGGTCTGTTGGCAAAGTCGAGATTGCCACGGCCCCTCCGGGGCCTCGCAATGACAGGGGGCATTCAAGGAAACCCCCGGTAAAACCGAGGGCTAAATATAAGAAATCTACCTATGATAATTGTTGAACACCAACGGCACTACAGGTACTATTCCGGTATGATTGGCCATACGCCTGATCGCAGCACAGCAGCGGGGGAAAAACGCCTCTTCTCCGTTGAGCAGGCTAATAGCAGTCTGCCCCTGGTCAAACGAATAGCGCATGATATCATCCAAACTGCCGGGGAAGTGCGCGACTATCAGGAACAATTCGAGTCGCTGCAAAGCAAAGGCGATCCGGGACAGGCAGAATCAACTATGGCCAAAATAGCCAAAACTCGGGAGAAATATCAGCAGCTCCTTCGGGAACTTTCCGCATTGGGCTGCCGTCTGGGCGATGAGATATCCGGGACAGTGGAGTTCCCCGCAGTAGTCAACGGACGGCAAGTGGTGCTGTCCTGGCGGATGGGAGAATCTCAAATAAACCACTGGCACGACCTGGGGCAAGACTCGCAGGAAAGGCGACTGCTGGCAGAACTCAATGGCTGAATCCATCTGGGGGGGAAGACCCCCGACACGTAGGTCGGGGGCATTTGAAGAAACTGAAAGAAAGATTCTTTGACGCAGATACCCGCTTTCGCGGGCACAAGCTTCGCTGATGAACACAGATTCTGTGATATTTGATTTGCGTTTTTGACTTTTGATGTATAATGGGCGCGGATCAGATTCAGTAACAAGGAAGATAACAAAAATGCACTTTGAAAATCCTAGAGCTGCTTTGGAAGACCTAACCGCCCGGATCATAGCTATCCGGGACTCTCTTTGACTTACCCACAAAAAAACAACAACTATCCACCATCGAAAAGCAAATGCAGCAGCCAGGCTTCTGGGATAACCCGGAAAAAGCGGCTGAGGTAGTGGCTGAACTAAAGAGCGTAAAAGCCCTGATCGATCCGGTAGAAAAGGTCTGTGAGCGAGCTGAAGAATTGGCGGTGCTGCACGGGCTGGCTGAGTCGGAAAACGATCAGGAAACCAAAAACGAAGTAGACCAAGCCCTAAACGAACTGGCAGCCCAAACGGATCGGCTGGAACTGATAATCCTATTGGCTGGTCCAAACGATAAAGGTAATTGCTACTTCTCCATACACGCCGGGGCGGGGGGAACCGAAAGCTGCGACTGGGCGGCTATGCTGCTGCGGATGTATCTGCGATACTTCGAGCGGGCAGGATTCAACCCCCAGGAAATGGATCGCACCGACGGCGAAGAAACCGGTATCCGCTCAATCAGCCTGCTGGTCAAAGGAGCATACGCTTACGGCTATCTGGCCTGCGAGATCGGTGTACACCGACTGGTTCGCATTAGCCCTTTCGACTCGCAACACCGCAGGCATACGAGCTTCGCCTCGGTAGATGTGCTGCCGGAACTGGAAGACGTGAACATAGAAATCCGTGACGAAGATATCGACATGAGCTTCGACCGGTCCAGCGGGCCAGGCGGACAGCATGTCAATAAAACCTCCTCGGCAGTGCGGCTACTACATAAGCCGACAGGTATCGTAGTACGCTGTCAAAACGAACGCTCACAATACAAAAACCGCAGCGAAGCAATGAAAATGCTCAAGGCAAAACTCTATCGGCTGGAAGAACAAAAACGCGACGCGGTACTGGCCAAACTCTACGGAGCAAAGGGAGAAATAGCCTGGGGCAATCAAATCAGGTCCTACTTCCTCCAGCCCTACCAGCTGGTCAAGGACCATCGCACAGACCATGAACAGACAGACCCGATGGCAGTATTGGACGGAAAACTCGATGAGTTCATAGCCGCGTATCTACGGCATAAGGTCGGAAAAAGCTAAGGGACCGAGGCCGTCTGCTCCTTTGCCCGGCGAAACGGTTGTTCAGTAGTCCTGGCCTCCAAGGCATCGCAAACGGTCCGGGTCAACAGGCTCTGGAAATGACCATCCTTGATGAGGTAATCACCAGCCCCCATTTTTATGGCCCTGGCAGCCATATCCTCGTCGGCCAAGTCAGCCAAAACCACAACCGGTATGTGCGGGGAAGATAAACAAATCTCGTCGACCGTCTGAAGACCCTGGCTGTCGGGAAGCATCAAATCCAGCAACACCAAGTCAAAACGAGTCTTGGCCATGAGCTTCAGGGCCTCGGCTAAACTGGCGGCTGTCTGGACGACAAACTCCATTGTCTGGCTGGACTTCAGCAGGGCTGACTTGACCAGCCGACGATCAGCGAGGTCGTCGTCCACAAGCAGAATGTCAATCTTGGCTGTACTCATGCTTACTGTGTTTTGATACTGCCCCCAGGCGCCTGCAGATAACAGACCAATACTCTCGAAAGTGAGGGGTAACCGCCAGTTGTAAAAGCCACTTGGATATGCTCAGAACCCCCCGCAACTCGCACGAACAGTCTATGTAAAAAACTGCCTGTAATATATTGTCGGCTCAGCAAATAGCGGCCTTAAGCTGGTAGGGCTATTTTACATCCTTTTAGCGTGCGAGGCTGAGGGCCCCAAATGCGCGGTCGCTGCAATGTAATACCCTGTAAATATTAGATTTACGTCAAAAATCAGCGAAGGTCAAGATAACTGGCTGGCCAACTGTAACTGCGAATAGGTCAAGAAATTATCGGTCAAATGACGACAAAAAGAAGGCTTGAGGCCTGAAACTTGAGAAAGACCCCCGGCACAGGGCCGGGGGCATTTAGAAGAAAAAGGGATGAGAGCAAGAAAGGAAGAAAGCAGAGAAAAAAACAGAAAGAACTCACCACGGAAGAAATATCAAAGATCAAAAAGCAAATATCAAAAACCAAGAAAAGATTTCACCACGAAGGCACTAAGGACTAGTAAGAAAATAATTTAGGTTTTTTTCAAGTTGCGATAGATTATGTGCCGATGCAAGAAGTATGGAACGATCATGGAAGAAGATAACG
>JAACET010000015.1 GCA_011682385.1 Actinomycetota bacterium
CGAGCAGCAATCTGAGCGGCAGTCATACCCAGCAGCGGGTCCATCTTGTCAGGGCCAAGCGGTGGATGTGTGCCCAGGGCAATCAAAAAACTAAGCTGTCTGGCCCGAGGGCTGAGCAGCTCACAGAATATCTTAAAAAATAACGGTATCGGACCGCTGCGGGTGTGATCCGGTAAGATCACCAGAATGCGCTTGCCGTCAGGAGAGAGCTGCTCGAGGCCTTGGGCTAGAATTTGCTTAACCTGCTCGTCGGTGACTGTTGTCTGTGTTGAGCCTGAGCCGATGGTCATTACATATGTCCCCAAAAATAACCTGTTGGGCCTCTATAGTGTAGGTTACTTCATTAGCTATTAGTCATCAATTATTTGTTATTGGTTATTTTCAAGAAAACCCCCGGTGAAACCGGGGGCTAAATAAAAAAACAAAAAAAGGGGCTCGCCGCGAGACGAGCCCTGGTGACAGATAAACCCTCCACCGCAATGCCGTGTGAGAAGCTCATGACTAAACCCAGTATTCAAGGTGGGCAGCCAATACTCTATCGGCGGACTCCTTCGAAAAGGCGTGTCCGGATCCCAGAGACTAGGCTTCCCTGAGTATGGGTATCGGTTTAATCAATAATAGGTTCTCACCTCGTACATGGCAGAGGAACTTACCTCTGTGTTGGCCTAAAAACCAATCCCTACCTAAAAATCATCGGCTCAAACGGAGCCAAATCTACAATTAAACTGCCGCTATTTGGCGGACAGGTAAAGGAGCTAAAATAGCTCCCTTTCACGTCCTCTATTTTACCCCATTTGACGCGACAATGCAACGGTTTTTCCTTATATATTCCAGTAACAAGTGATAAAATTAGTAGGTCTTTTACATGGAAAAACCAAAACATGCCCAAGACCCCACATGTTGTAGTAGCCCAAAACGGCGAGGCCTACGCCGGCGCCTTTGAGGCCTTGGCCAGGGCAAGTGTACCAAACTTGCTGGGCAAAACCATTTTACTAAAACCCAATGCCGGGCGAGCCAGCCAGCCGCTTAGCGGTGTTACCACAAATCCGCAGGTGGTCTTGGCAGCCATAGATTTTTTCCAGCAGCACGGGGCTAAAGTCCGCGTGGGTGAAAGTCCCATATTAGGCGTTACCGCTGAACAAACTTTTGAATCTACAGGCATAACTGAGGTGGCTAAAGAACGTGTGGAACTGGTCGATCTCGACGCCAGGAAAGCATCGATTGTGCCAGTTCCCAATGGCCGAGTGCTGAGCGAAATACGGGTCTGCCCGGATGTACTCGAAGCCGACATCGTGGTCAGCATACCGGTGATGAAAACTCATATGCATACCGTAGTAAGCCTGGGACTAAAAAACATGAAGGGCTGTCTGCATGGGCGAGAAAAGGTGCGTTTGCATCAGCTCGATCGGCCAGCGGGTTTGCCTGAGGATATAAAAACACTCGATGCGGCTATTGCCGATCTGGCGGGGGTGCTGCGGCCGGGCTTTACGCTGGTCGATGGGGCAATCGGATTAGAAGGACTCGGACCAAGTGCCGGCTCGGCAAAACAGGTGGGGCTGTTCGTGGCTGGAGAAGATTGTCTGGCTGTCGATGCGGTGGCGGCGCATCTGATGGGGTTCGAGCCGACAAAAATTCCGCACCTGCGTCTGGCGGCTGAGCAAAACGGCGGCTGTATCGACTTAGACAAAATAGAAACCGAGCCGACAGAACTGGATGGGTTAGTAAATCGCTTCAAACCGGCTCCAACAGAACTGTCCGTAGAATATCCCGGCGTAGTAGTACACGACTGCGACTCGTGCAGCGCGTGTCTGTCAACGGTGGTGATGCTGCTGGAAAGGTATCATTCGGAACTGCTGGACTATGCCGGTCCGGATAAAAAGGTGCATATAGCGATGGGCAAAAGTGTAGAAGATGTGCCGGCTGGTACGCTGCTGATTGGCAATTGTACAGCCAACAAAAAGGCTCAGGGGCTGTTCATCAAAGGCTGTCCGCCGGTGGCCTCGGAGATATTGGCGGCGATCAAGAGAAACACAAAGTAGAAAAAGAAAAGATTTTTTCGACGCTGATTACGCAGATTTCGCTGAGGATGAAAAGAAACCCCCGGTGAAACCGGGGGCTAAATAAACGGAAAGAATTCACCACAAAGGACACGAAGATCACGAAGTAAAAAAACAAAGAAAATTAGCCACAGATTGCACAGATGAACATAGATAAGAAGAACGTACAAAGGTCCGTAATATTTGATCTTTGATATGTATTTTTGATATTTGATCTTTGATTTTTGATTTTTGATATGACCAACAAGAAAACCCCGGTGAAACCGGGGGCTAAATCCTAGTTTCTTGGTTCGATGCGCTCGCGGTTGTTCATGTAGGAGCGGAGCACTTCGGGGATAGTAATCGATCCGTCGGCGTTTTGGTTGCATTCCAGTAAAGGTATCAAAATCCGCGGGGAGGCAATGACGGTATTATTCAGCGTATGACAAAAATGCGTCTTCTTATCCTCGCCACGGTAGCGGATATTCAGGCGGCGGGCCTGGAATTCATAGAAACGGCTGGCGGAGTGCGTCTCGCCGTAAGCCCCCCCCTGCCCGCGCGAAGGCATCCAGCACTCGATGTCGAACTTCTGGACCTGGCCGCGACCCAAGTCGCCGGCACAGACATTAACCACGCGGTAAGGCAAACCCAGGGCCTGCACGACAGACTCGGAGTTGGCTAAAATCGCCTGGTGGTGAGCAATACTCTCCTGCTCGTCACTGCGGCAGAAGATCACCTGCTCAATCTTTTGGAACTGGTGGATGCGGTACAAACCATGAGTGTCTTTGCCATAAGTGCCGGCCTCGCGGCGATAACAAGGCGACCAGGCAACATAACGCAAAGGTAAATCCGCCTCGTTGAGGATCTCCTGGCTGTGATAGGCGGTCAGCGGTACCTCGGCAGTGCCGGCCAGGTTCAATTGATCCCGCTCCATCTGGTAGGCCTGCTCCTCTCCGCCGGGGAACCAGGCTGTGCCGACCATGGCCTCATCCCGCATGAGGATGGGCGGAATCATGGGGACGAAGCCTTTCTCGACCATATGGTCCAAGGCAAATCTCAGAACGGCTAACTCGAGCAAGGCAGCATCGCCCTTGAGAAAATAACTACGCGAGCCAGCCAGCTTGACGCCACGCAGGATGTCAATAATGTCCAGGCTCTCACCCAGCGAGACATGGTCCTTAGGTTCAAAGTCGAACTGGGGCAATTGTCCCCAGGAGCGGATCTCAACGTTCTCGGTGTCATCTTTGCCGTCGGGCACGTCGTCGGCAGGTATTTGCGGGACGAGGAGCATCAATTCATCGTAGGCTGGAGTTAGCTCATCAAGCTGCTCTTTGAATTCTTTCTCCTGGTCCTTGAAGGCTGAGAGTTTCTGGACGGCCTGCTGCTTTTCCGGGCCAGTGAGCTTAGAAATCTGCTTGCCTGCGGCGTTCTTTCGGGTAGCAATCTCCTGGAGCTGCTGCTTGGCCAGGCGAATATCAGCATCCAACCGCAGCAACCGGTCAATGTCAACGTCGGGGAAATTCTTACGGCGGGCAGCCAGCTTTACAGCGTCAGGGTTGTCTCTGATAAAACGAATATCCAGCATTGTTGCTCCTTAGCTCCCGACAATCCGCGGCCGGGCAGTTAGCCACAGACTACACAGATAATAAAGAAACGTAAAGAAAGATTTTTCGACGCTGATTTCACAGATTTCGCTGAGGATGAAAAGAGACCCCCGGTGAAACCGGGGCTAAATAAACGGAAAGAATTCACCACGAAGGACACGAAGATCACGAAGTAAAAAAACAAAGAGAATTAGCCACAGATTTCACAGATGAACACAGACAAGAAGAAAGCACAAAGTAGAAAAAGAAAACCCCCGGCACGTAGGCCGGGGGCATTAGAAGAAGCACAAAGTGAACTAATCTCGGATGAGCCTTTTGACCTCGGCCTGGGTACTGAGCAAAAGCTCCTCTTTCTTGTCCCGCAGGCAACGGATGACCCGGTGATTGTCATCGGTCCAATAGAAAGTCTCCTTTACGCCAGAACCCTTGTGGCGAAACTTGTGCAGGTTCATGGTTTGGCCGGAGATTTGGATTTCTTCCAGGCCAAGATAGTCAATTCTGTGATTCTTGCGGGACTTGAGCTTGGCTGTATCAAATAAATTGAACTCAAAAACCGTGCCTTCCTGGAAAGGTAACAAGGGAATAATCTCCATGAGAACATGGCTGGGTACGGTGTGGGCGGGGATGTCCTTCTTCAGGTTATACTGCTTGGTGCCAGTGTCGTAAGTAATAAACATCTTGGCCTTGGAGGCACCATAAGGAAACTTCTTCTGAACAAGAATCTTGAGAGTGGCCGGCAGATTGCCGGGCTTGCGGATAGTGGCTGTAGCTTTGACGGGATAATAATAAGGATCGTCTTCACAATACGTCTGGATGTGTATGTCGCGGGACTCATCTTCAGTTCTGGTGACTATGTCGTGCACAAACATCACAGAGGCAGAGCCCTGGTCGCTGGCCCGGCGCGATACGTGCATATAACCGGAAGGCCTGTCCTTAATGCTCAACAAATACCAGCTATCCGATGCGTTGACATCTCCGGAACGGCGCCACGAATAACCAAAAGAAAAAAGGACCGTAAACAATACCAGAACCAACGGGATCAAGGTCTTCAGCGTCCGCATATTCTTGGCCTCCTTTCAGGTGTAGATCAGCCCCAGATTTTAGAGAAATGACAGAACTATCCGGGCGCTGGGGGAGAATTATTGGCTGGGAGTAAGCAAGCCCAGACGCTGATTTATCCGGCGAATGATCTGCTCCTCAGCAGCCCGGTCGCGACGAATGAAAGTCCATACCTCACGCTGCTGGTTGCTGGCCATGTCCCGCCGTTCGGCTGGGGTACGCATACGCAAATCCTCAGCGGCCATCAGCCCCTCGTAAACCTGGTAGTCCTGGGTGTCCCGCCGCTCAATGTCCACACGTACCTCAAGAGAACAGCCCTCGGCGTGCTCAGATAAGGTTATGTAAGCACGCCTGCGCAACTCCGGGGTAGAACCGCTCAGGCCGGTAGATATGCCCGTAGATGGCTCGCCCCCAGAGTAAGCGACGGGGCGACTCACGATCCGGCCGGTCTGGAGGTCACGCGTCTGGATGGGGAAACTCTCACGCATGGCGTCCAGGCTGGCATCAAAGGCGGCAGCATACTGGACCTGCTGCAGACTAATGGTCTGGCCCGGACGGCGGGCTGTAGAACTATCGCAGCCAATGGATATAAAAGCGATCGTCAGCAAAAACGTCAGCAGGGTAGTCCTGATCATGATTTGTCCCCTGGAATTGGTTGGACCTTACCGGCCATCGGGCCAAACTCATCAGACACGGGCCATACTATTAAGCATAGCGTGGGGCAGAGGCAAGTCAATTAGAAAAACAAAAAGACATTTCACCACGAAGGATACGAAGTATTAAGAGAAGCACAAAGGGACAAAGTAGAAAAAGAAAACCCCGGGTGAAACCCGGGGCTAAATATTAGAAACATAACATAATCCACAAACCTTTATACACCCTCATGAGACTCGAAAGAAGGTTGACGCTGGGGGACAATTCAAGGATGATAGGGATAACCCCCGGCACGTAGGCCGGGGACATTTGAAACCCACCAGGGGAAGCCGTTCGGGGGCGTTGCAATGACAGTAATGACGTTTTCAACAGAGCAATTTGAAATCTAAAATTTCAGATTCAAATTGAACGGCAAAGCTAGCCCAAGGAGTAAAGGATATGAACAAAGAAAAAATAGCCTACGATGAGTACTTTCAGCAAGTAAACAAAATATTGGGCTCGACCGGGCTGCTGCTGGCTGCGGGCTCGCCAGATAAACCTACCAACGCGATGGCTATCGGATGGGGGAGCCTGGGCATTGTCTGGGGTAGGCCAATGTGGGTGGTACTGGTTAGGCTCAGCAGGTTTACCTACCAACTAATCGAAGAGGCCGGCAACTTCACCGTAAATGTGCCGGGAACAGATTTAGACAAGGCAGTGGCTTACTGCGGAAGTCACTCCGGGAAAAATGAGGATAAGCTGGCTAAGCTGGAACTAGCAGTTGTTGCAGGGGGAGAAGTTAGCTCGGGTGTTATCGAGGCCTGCCCGATCAACTATGAGTGCCAGGTGGTCGGGAAATCCGATATAGTGCCGGAAATGCTGGCCGAGGCGGTCAAAAGCGAATACTACGGCCAAGGAGATTACCACCGAGTGTACTTCGGCCAAATACTGACAGCCTACGCTGACAAAAAGGCAGCAGCAGGATTGTGAACACTACACAGTTCTGATATATTGTCAGAAGTAAACGGGGACGTGGTGTAACGGGAGCACACCGCGGTCGCATCGCGGAAATGGGGGTTCGATTCCCCCCGTCTCCAGTCTTCGTTCGCCGACAAGCGGCGAACCAGGCCGATATAGGACTCCAGGTCATGTCAAAAATCAGCCTCGATGAATTTCTAGGCATGAGAATCAGTCAACGCTGTGAGTACTTTCAGGAAAACGCTCGGCTGTTGGCCCTGGTCTATGCCCAACAGTTAAATCGAGAATTACTCAACAGCCTGTTCAAATTGGCTGACACCATCCGCAAACTGAGCGAAAGCAGAAAGGGACGGATCTTCCTACGCGGGCTTTTGCCGGATCGGAGGGCAATGCTCTACTTCACTCAGCCGTCCACGAGGACCTTCCTGTCCTTCGCCAGCGCCTGCCATATCCTGGGGATGAACAGCTCAAACGTTCGCGATCCGGCGACGTCATCCGAAGTCAAAGGAGAAAGTAGAGAAGACGGACTGAGAATATTCAGCCTCTATCACGATCTGATTATTATGCGACAACCAGAAGGCGGATTCTGTGAAAACATAGCCTTCCAAATGCTGGGCTGGCCGGGACGAAAACCAATCATCAACGCCGGCTCAGGAATGGACCAGCATCCGACCCAGGCCCTGCTGGACCTCTATACGCTGCAAAGGTGCTTCGCAGCCAGCGGAGGACCGGACCATAAACGAATAATGCTGGTCGGTGACCTCAAACGCGGACGAACCGCAAGATCTCTGGCCTATCTGCTGACCAACTACACCAGTGTAGAATTAATACTGGTCTCGCCGGCAGAGCTGGCTATGGCCGATGATATCAAAGATCATCTACAGGAAAACGGTACGCCATTCGTCGAGACGGATAACATGCAGCCCTACCTGGGGAAAGTAGATGCTATATACATGACCCGTATCCAGGACGAATGGGACAAGGGCCCTAAAACGAGCATAGACTACGGACGATTCGGACTACGCAGCGAACACCTGAAAATACTCAAGCCGGAATGTTATATCCTGCATCCCCTGCCGAGGAGAGCGGAAATAGAAACAGGTATCGATAATGATCGGCGAGCGGTGTATTTCGATCAGGCTGAAAACGGCATGTGGGTTAGAGCAGCTCTTATCGCTCATATGTTCGCTGTGGACGACAAAGTAATTAGCCATAGATTACGCAGATGATAAAGAAACGGAAAGAAAGATTTTTTGACGCTGATTTCGCAGATTTCGCTGAGGATGAAAAGAAACCCCCGGTGAAACCGGGGGCTAAATAAACGGAAAGAATTCACCACGAAGGACACGAAGATCACGAAGTAAAAAAACAAAGAGAACTAGCCATAGATTTCACAGATGAACACAGATAAAAAGAAGGGACCAAGGTCCGTAATATTTGATTTTCGATATAGAGCCAAAACCTGGATTCCCGCATTCGCGGGAATGACAGATTAATAAAGAGAATGAGACGTCCACCTTCGGCGGATGCAACCAATGGGGAAGACGTTGAGATCCCTACTGATCAAAAATGGGCGAGTGATCGATCCGGCAAGCAATAGCGAGGCCGTCGCGGATCTGCTCATCAGAGACGGATGCATAGCAAATATCGGACAACTGTCTACAACAGCAGAGGTTACAATTGAAGCTGAGGGGATGCTGGTAACGCCCGGATTGATTGATATGCACACGCATCTGCGCGAGCCGGGCCATGAACAGGCTGAGACAATCCAGAGCGGCTCGCAGGCGGCGGTGGGCGGTGGATTCACCACTGTTGCGGCAATGCCCAATACCAAACCATGTATCGACAACGCAAAGATGGTCAGCTTCGTCAAGGAGCAGGCCCAAAAGGCTGATCTATGTCGAGTGTTGGTTGTAGGGGCGGTTACTGTCGGCAGGCAAGGGCAAGAATTGGCTGGCCTTGAAGCGATGGCCCAGGCGGGGGCGATGGCCTTCAGCGACGACGGCGACTGCGTAGCAACGACTGAGCTGATGCGAAAAGCCCTGGCTGAGGCAAGTAAACTCAATAAGACGATCATTCAGCACTGCGAAGATCCGCAAACCACTCGAGGAGACGTTAACGCAGCTATAGCTGAAGCGGTCGGACTATCGGGCTCCTCCGAAGAAACTGAAGCGGAAATAGTTGAACGCGACTTAAAACTGCTGGGCAATTTTTCAGGGCGATATCATGTGGCCCATGTCTCGGCAGCGGCGACAGTGGAGGTTATCCGAAAAGCGAAGTTGCGGGGTGTGAATGTTACAGCGGAGGTGACACCTCATCATCTGGCGTTGACGGATGAGCTGTGTCGAAGCTTAGACCCGGTGTATAAGGTTCGCCCGCCGTTGCGCAGTGCGGTTGATGTGGCGGCACTCAAAGCGGCTCTCGCAGAGGGGACCATTGACTGTCTGGCCTGCGATCACGCCCCACACACAAGCCAAAGCAAAGCCCTGGGCTTTTCCGAAGCACCGGCGGGAATGATCGGATTAGAAACGGCTCTAGGGGTGTATGTTACAGAACTGATCGAAGGCGGTGTGCTTAGTTGGATGCGGCTAATAGAAATGCTTACCGTAAAACCGGCAGCAGTGCTGGGACTGGATCGGCCCAGCCTGGCAGTGGGACAGCGGGCGGATATTACGATCATCGATCCGGCTCGCAAATGGAAAGTAGAACCAGAAAAATTTCACAGCAAAGGACGTAATTGCCCCTTTGCCGGCAAAATACTCATCGGTAAAGCGGTGGCTACCATTGTGGCGGGGGAACTAAAGAAAACCCCGGGTAAAACCCGGGGCTAAATATAAAAACATGACGAAAAACACCTCCCCTAACTACTTGATTATATTGGGCTTAGTGGCGATTGTTGCAGCTACGCTGCTGGCGTATTCCCCGGCGATGCGCGGGGGATTCGTCTGGAACGATAATACCTACGTGCATCAAAACCGGCTGCTGAGCGATCCATCGTTGGTGAATCTGGGGAAAATCTGGGCCATCAAAAAAGTAACCCGGCCGAACGGGGTGAAATGCTACAGCAGCAATACCGAACAATACTATCCGCTGGTGTTCAGCAGCTTCTGGATTGAATCACGTGTCTGGGGAAATTCAAATCCCACGGGCTTTCACGTGGTAAACGTTCTGCTGCACATAGCAAATGCCCTACTGGTCTGGATGATTTGCCGGCGGCTGGAAATCGGCTGGGGATGGCTCATAGCGGCTGTCTTTGCCCTGCATCCGGTGGCGGTCGAATCGGTGGCCTGGATAACCGAACGGAAAAATGTACTCTCGGGGCTCTTCTATTTATTAGCTGTGCTAAGTTACCTGCGGTTTGACCGGGATCGGCGGTGGGGGTTTTATGCCATCTCCCTAACTTGTTTTATACTGGGGCTGCTGAGCAAAACAGTCGTGTGCACGCTGCCGGTGGTGCTGCTGTTGATCTTGTGGGTGCGGCATAAGAAATTCGTCTGGGCGGAATTGGCTCGGCTCATTCCCTTCCTCGTCATCGGAACTGGTTTCGGACTGCTCACAGCCTATCTGGAAAAACACAGCGTGGGGGCAGCAGGGACACAATGGCAGATCGCGTTCTGGCAGCGACTGATAATAGCAGGCAAAGCTGTGTTCTTCTATATGAGCAAACTGCTGTGGCCGACGAACCTAGCCTTTATCTATCCGCGATGGAAGCCAAGTGATTTCTCCGCACTTGGTCTGCTTTGGCCGTTGGCTGTGGTAGGAATGGGGGGGATACTCTGGTGGTTCCGAAAGGCTATCGGGCGATCAGCGTGCGCGGCATGGATCGCGTTCGTGGTAACACTGGGGCCAGCCCTGGGATTTATCGACGTGTACCCCTTCCGATACTCCTTCGTGGCAGATCACTTTCAGTATCTGGCTATGATCTTCTCCATAATCCTGCTCGTGGGCCTAGTCCATCAGGTCTACAAACGGGTGAAATCAGTGGGGCTGGGCACACTAATGATCGGGGCGATAGCGGTGTGCTTGATAATTCTGGGCGACCTAACGTATGTACAAGCAGGCAGTTACATAAATACCAAGAGCCTCTGGCTCGATACGACCAGCAAAAATCCCCAAGCATGGATGGCCTGGAATAATCTGGGGGCAATACATATGCGCGAACGGGATTTTCCGGCGGCTCGAAACTGCTTTGAAAAACTTATCGAACTGCGGCCCGATTACCCCCCGGCCCAGGCCAACTACGGGAAAGTGTTAGCGATCCAAGGTGAATTCAATTCGGCTATCAAGCACTTCAATAAGGCTATTAAACTACAAAGCGATTACGTCTGGGCACATCTGAATCTGGCTAACGTATATGCGCAGCTTCGTCAATATGAACAGGCTATTGCCGCCTATCAAAGGACGATAAAGCTGGCGGAAAAATCCGCCCTGATACTCGATCAACGCAACCGGCGCATCGAGGCCCTGAGCAAACTGGCGGGGGTCTATGCGGAAACAGGACAATATGGGGCGGCGGTCGGCTATGCACGGCGAGCTTTAGAACTGAGCCGAGAATATGGTTTGAATGGCTTGGTAGAAAAACTCAGGGGCCGAGTGCAACGGTATCGGGAATTAAATGAGAAGAAGACCCCCGGTAAAACCGGGGGCTAAATATAAAAAGTCAGTTGGGTCTGGCGGCGCGGGCGGCTTTGTTAGGGGCGATCCATAGGCTAAGCGGACGAAAATCGTTGAGGTAAAGGCCCGTCACCCATTGGCCGGGGTCGCTAGAACGAAACAGTCGGTCCATCTTGTCCTCAGCAACAATGACACAGACGGGATCGTCACTGCGGTAGGCCGCTACAAGATCGTCCGAAGTGCGGGCAATCCGAACGGGTTGGCCGGCATCCAAATACCAAATCAAACTCGGCTCATCAAAGCCATATAGCACGAAACGTGTGCCCGTGGGACTGAGCTGTCTGGCTACCGAAGCGGCCTGCGGGCTGATGCGGTAACGGGAAATGGCTGGGGAGATAAATCCAGCCACCAGGAACATCCAAATCATTACCCCGACAAAGCCATAAGCAACGGCCCAGCTGGGATTACCCCGGATCAAACCGCGTCGAAAAATAAGGCTCGTGGCCAAAACCACCAGTCCAGCCAGTACGCCCCAGAACAACAGGTCATAATAAGAACCAAACTGAGCCAAGGGGCCCGTACACAAAACAACCACACCAACAATCATGACCCCAGCCAAGCCTATACCAATGATCCACAGAGCAGACAGGGCCATCCGGCCAAGCAGCTTGGTTTTGAGCCGACCGGTAAGATCGTCCAGAAGAATCGCAATTAGTATGGCCAGGGCGGGGTAACAACCCAAGGCATAATGGACGAGTTTGGTCTGCACGAGTTCCAAAATGAGCCAAGGTCCGATAATCCAGGCCAAGAGCGCCGCCATTCTCCAATCCTGCCGGGCCCGCCGCCAGGCCTGCACGAGAGCCAATGGAGCAAATACGCTCCAAGGAAAAGCACAGACAAGCCAGGCAGCGAAATAATAGCCCGGCGGACCCCAGTGGTCCTCAAGGCTCTCGGTGCTGCGCTGGACGACATGGCGAGACACCCCCTCAGTCCAGAAGGCACCCTTGGTCTGCGACAAAGCGGCCAGACCCCAGGGTAAAAACACGGCGGCGGCGACGGCTAAAGTCAACAATGCAAAGGCGAGATTTCTAAGGCTCAACAGGTGCCGGCGGTCCGTGGAAATGAATATCCTTCTGATGAAACTAATCAAAACGGCAACACCCAAAAACAACCAGATAACCGGGCCCTTGGTAAGAGTACCCAATCCCAAAGCCAAGCCAAGCAAGACGGCCTGGTACCATCGCGGACGCTGGGCCTGCATCATGAGCCATAAGCCCAAGGCAGCCACCAGGAAAACACTCAACAAGGCGTCGGCAGTGGCCAGCTTGGTCTCGATAATAAATAATGGGAAAGCAGCCATGATGGCTGTGGCCCAGAGGGCGAGACGACGATTGAAGAGTCTGGCGGCAAAAAAATAAAGTAATCCGCAGGCTAACAACCCACTAAGACTGGACCCGAATCTGGCGGCAAAATCGCCTGTACCAAACAAACGGTAATTGGCCACCATGAGCCAATAAACCAGAACAGGCTTGTCAAATCGATAAGTACCATTAAAATGGGGGACAATGTAATCCTGGCGCTGGATCATCTCCCGTGAAGCTTGAGCAAAACGCGGCTCGTCGCGGTCCCAAAGGGCAATGCGATCATTGCCCAATAAATAGACCATCCCGGCCAAGACGAGCACGGCTGTAAGCAAAAGGTAATGGCGAGACGACACCGGCAAGTCCAACGGAGCGTCAGGCGTTTTAGGAAGAGTATCCAAGGAAGATCACTCCTGTGTGGCTAAACCAGAGACAACTGTGAAAGAAAGTATAACCAAAGTCCCGGGCCGGCTAAAAGCGATTATTTTTAATATTAAGAATATTCCGGATTATGTTCTGAGGTGGGGACTTTTCATAGTGACCAGCATGGCTATCTCGCTGCTGCTAGATAAGCTTATAGTGGGGATGATTCAACGGATCGACGTGGGACGACTGGGCGGCGACGGGGTGCGAATGCTCCAGTCACTCAAAGAATTCGGACAGCCTATGGCTATACTCGTAGCCTTTCTGCTGATCTTCGCTATGGATAAGGCCCGGCGGAAAATGCTGCCGCGATTGCTGCTCTGCGTTCTTTTGCCGTCGGTCCTGGTTTGGCCGTTGAAACTTACCGTACATCGACTCAGGCCGTATCACGCCGAAGATTATAGCACAACACTGGGATTGGGGTTCTTCTCGGGCGCCGAGCCGGCCAAGGCAGAACTGTCGGCACCATTGGCCGGCAAAGAGAAAATAGCAGCCCAAGAACAACCGTCAGATTCAGATATACAATCGTTCCCCTCGGCACATACGGCCACGGCCTTCGGATTTGCTGTGGGACTGAGCAGGTTGTATCCGGCAGGGCAATTGGTCTTCTATGGGCTGGCTGTCGGTTGCGGATTACATAGGGTGCTCTTCGGAGCCCATTGGTTCTCCGACGTGGTGGCGGCAGTATTCATAGGAATACTATTGGCCCGGGCTGGGTGGCGATGGAAAAACAAAAAAACCCCGGCACGTAGGCCGGGGGCATTTTAGAAATCTAAAAAAACAAAATTTAAAATCTAAGATTTGAGATTCGAGAATCAGAAAAATTTCACCGGCGTTTCTGCACGCTAATTATCCTACGGAGATAACCTCCGGCGTTTGGACTTCCTGCGGTATGGGGGTGTCAAAAGGCTCCGGCTGCTCGGCGGGAAACAAAGGTCTGGCACAGACGCAATCCATCAGGCGAGAAAGATGCTGGACCTTGCCGGCAGCGGCCTCGGCATTGCCGTGGATGGGTACCTCAGCATAAAGCTCGCCGTCAGGGCCGGTTGTACCCAGGCGAAACGGGATGCGTACGGTGAGATTGTCGCAGGGGGCTTCCGGGGGGATCTGAGGGGAAGGTAACTGGTATCGGTAGTAATCGGTACTCTGGGATAAATGCGGTAACTGCAACTCCAGGACATTAAGATCGAACTGCTGGGCTAGGTCCTCAAAGAGGGTCCACAACTCATTGACACTGCTGACGTGAGAAACACGTACCTGCAAGTTATCAGAAATACGCTTGGTGCGGCGGAGCTCACGCTGGCGGTCAAGGTTGGACTTTATCAACGTCAGGTTCCTGCGAATCCTAAGACCACCATGCAGGCGGAAAAAGACCACCAAAACAATAATCCCGCCGGCAAACAAAGGAACAGCACTGCTCTGCTTGGCGAAAACCATGACCATGCCGGCGGCGGCAGCGGCCAAGGTAGCGGCGTACATTAATAATACGGCCCGACGCTGAGTCAAACCAAGCTGAATCAGACGATGGTGCAGGTGTCCGGAATCCGGGCAAAAGATACTGCGACGCTCCAGAAAACGTCTGATAATAGAACTAAAAGTGTCAAACAACGGAACACCCAGAGCCAACAAAGGAGCAGCCAAGCCCACGGCTAAAGGAGCCTTGATCGAACAGTAAACACTGGTACTGGCCAACAAAAAGCCGATAAACAAACTGCCGGAATCGCCCAGGAAAATCTTGGCGGGATTGAAATTGTAAATCAAAAAACCTAACAAAGCACCCAACAAAGACAACATGACGCATGCGGCTAACATCTGGCCACTGGCAATGGCAAAGACGGCAATCGGAGCACAAGCAATAGCGGCAATGCCGGCGGCCAAACCGTCCAGGCCGTCAACGAGGTTCATGGCGTTGGTAATGCCGACGATCCATAAAACAGTGAGCGGCCAACTCCATAAACCAAAGTGAATCTCAAAGACGCCGGGCAACTGCAAATAAGTGATGCGAATATCCAAGGCACAAAGCACCAGGGCCAAGACAATCTCGACCAGCAACTTGTGCTTGGCAGCCAAGCCACGTATATCGTCAATGGAACCGACGGCCAGCATAGTAACAGCAGCGGCAAGGACCATCAGCAGGCGGAAGGTATCCTGGTAAATCAGATTGGAGACCTGATTGCCCAAAAACCAAATCGCAATAGCTGTGCCCATAAAACCCATCAATATGGCTAAGCCGCCGAGGCGAGGCATTACCTTGCTGTGTATTCTCCTGCCGCCGGGTGAGTCCAGGGCGCCTACACGCGCGGCCCAACGGACAACCAAGGGCGTAGCCAAGGCGGAAATAAACATCGATAGCAGAAACGCCCCAATGTATGTCTTCATGCCAAGCCCCCCACACGGTGCCGGTCAGCTGCGCCAACCGGTGTGTATTGCTGCAAACAAGAATCATCCCGGCTAAGGCCTGGGGATCGAAGAGCAGTGACAATCCGCTCAGAAGCCCGGCCGTCACCATAAGGATTGACGGCTTGAGCCATCCTTTGATAGGCCAAGGGATTGTCCAACAGCTCAGAAACGGCTGAACGGATGCCTTCCCTGTCGGTGCCGACCAACCTGGCCGTGCCGGCGTCAACACCCTCCGGGCGTTCGGTATTGTCCCGCATGACCAGTACCGGCTTGCCTAAACTCGGGGCCTCCTCCTGAATGCCGCCAGAGTCGGTCAGAACCAGATGGCAATGCTCCAACAGAGCAACAAAAGCAACGTAATCCAGCGGGGCCAGCAGGTGCATGTTCGACGAGCCGGACTTGGGCGCCAGGATCTGCTGCACCGGCTGCTGAACGTTGGGATTCAAATGCACCGGGTAAATGGCCTGCAGGTCCGGGTATTGATCCAAAAGATCACGGATAGCCCAGCAAATATTGCGAAATGGCTGGCCAAAACTCTCCCGGCGATGGCCGGTAATCAATAGCATTCGCTTGCTCAGATCAATCTGGCTAAAGGTCTGCTTCAGATCGAGCTTGGGCAAAAACTTCTCCTTAGCCTGAAACAAAGCGTCAATAACAGTATTGCCGGTGACGCAAATCCGTTCGTCGGCTACACCTTCGCCGAGCAATTGTTCACGAGCCAGGGATGTGGGGGCTAAATGGAGCCAGGCCAATCGGCTGAGGACCTGGCGATTCATCTCCTCAGGAAAAGGCGAGGATGTGTCACCGGTGCGCAAGCCGGCTTCGACGTGAGCAACCCGAATGCGACGATAGAATCCAGCCCAGGCACCGGCCAGGGCAGTGGTAGTATCGCCCTGAACGATGATCCAGTCGGGATTGACCGTATCCAGGACGGTATCAAGTTCGGTTATGAGGCTGGCAGTCAAGCCTGCAAGCTGCTGATTGGGCTTCATGACCTTTAGGCAATAGTCGGGCTCCAACCCAAACAGTTTCAGCAGCGGCTCGACCATCTGGAGATGCTGGCCGGTAAAACATACACGTACGTCGAAGTCGGCAGGGAAAGACCTGGCCAACTCAATGACCGGCCAAAGCTTGATGGTCTCCGGCCTGGTTCCAAAAACAAATAATAGCTTTTGGTGAGCCATCGATTTTCCTAAGTATCCGTGCACGACTGGTGGTCATTGACATGACTCGGCGGACGTAGTCCGCCGGCTATTGGCTGACTTCGCGAGTGGCCGACGAGACGCCGGGACCAAATCTGGCGGTGGCCTGGATGTTGTCCCAATTGCTGCGGAACCAGTCGATGGTAGTCTGCAGGCCGTCCTCAAACTTCATCGAAGGCTCATAGCCCAACAACTCACGGGCCCGGTCAACACTGGCTAGTAATCTCGACTTTGTATCCCACTTACGCCTTTGTCCAAAGGTGATGCCGGCCTTGTTGTGCGTATACTTATTGACCAACTCAGCCAAAGCCTTGACAGAGGTCTCCTTTTCCGAAGCCAAATTCATGGCCTGGCCGATGGCCTGGGGAAAGAATCCAGCCCGCAGTAAACCGTCGGCGATGTCATGAACCCAACAGTAATCGCGGGTCTCATCGCCAGTGCCGGTGATGACCAGAGGCTTGCCGCACATGGCCCAATATATAAAGTTGGGTATAACGTTGCGGTATTGGCCGGGGATCTCGCCCGGGCCGTAAGAATTAAAGAAGCGAGTCTCAACCACCGGAAGATCATGGTGGTGAATGAAAAAATTACAGTACAACTCGCCCAACATCTTAGTGATCTGATAAGGGCTGGATAAATGCAGAGACATGTGCTCCTCGGTGAGAGGAAGAGGAGCTGAGCTGCCGTAAATGCTGCAACCCGACGAAGCGTAAACAAAACGCTCTATACCCTTCATGGCAGAGTACTGGAGCATTCGTAAGGTACCCAGGCCGTTGACCATTAAATCCGTCTCGGGATGGTCAATCGAATTCTGGTTCGCAAAAAGAGCGGCTAAATGAAAGACGACCTGAGGGCCTTCAAAGAAAACACGCTTGAGCTCGACCTCGTCCAGAACCGAGCCCTTAACAAAAAGCACGTTAGGACGCGAAGGTACGTTCCAAAGCTCGGCAGAGGAAAGATCGTCCAGAACAATAATCAGCTTGGCCTTGAGGTCACTAAGGGTCCTGGTCAAGGTGCCGCCAATGGCGCCGGCTCCGCCTGTGACCAGAATGGTCTTGCCGGCGTAGTATTCTTTGTATTCGTCGGACAAGTTAGACTCCTTCTATGTTCGCGGGGCTGTCCAGGCTAACAATGAACTTGCCATATCCGGGCTAGGAGGTGTTTTTCAGCATCAGAAACGGCTTTTCCTGTTACTTTCGGTCAACTAACATGGCCCCCGACCCCCGCTAAGGCTGATTATCTTTTCGGCATAATCCAACAGGGAACTTTAGCCCAGGCAAGGGTCATCTCCTTCGAAGCGATTGGGTAATGTAACCCAGCCGCCATCGGCTGGACCGGCCACTGTAGGGCATGTCGCAGCCACGGCAGGCAGGGACGTCCTGCGGGCGATGCTGGGCTAAGCTGCGGCGGAACTGCTGGTACTGCGGGCTGTTCCATATCTGCATAACCGGTGATTCAAAAACATTGCCCAAAACAGTCCGGCCAGCGGTGTCGCGGCAGCAGGCAACTGCAAATCCATCCCAAGTGACCACAAATTGCGACCACGGATAAGGACATACCTTATAGCTGTCCCCATCAGCAGAATCCAAATGGCCGCAGAAATTGTGAAACTGACGCGACCAAGTCTTAACATTGGAAGGCAGTGTTTGGCCATCGGCTAACAAGGCGGTCATGGCCCTGAGCGAAGCTTCGGGATCGGCTCCGGAAAAAACAGAAGTGTCCACAACCTCCAACCGAATGTTACGATTGAGGCGAGCTTGGTCAATCAGGTAGCGCAATTGGTCGAGAATCCTACTGAAGTCACCCTCGCGGCCACGGACCTGCTCGAAGTAGCTGGGCTGCGAAGCAAAATCAATGCTGGCTAAAAAAGGACCGGCGGAAATCAAGGCCTCCGCAAGGTTCTGATCCAAAAGTCGTCCGTTAGAAGAAAAACGAGGGGAAAAACCGTAGTCGTTAATCAGGCGAACAAACTGGGGCAAGTGCTTGTTGATGGTCGGTTCGCCATCGAGGCAAATAGAGATGTTACGGTTGGAAGTGCCGGACTCGACGACTCGGTCCAGAAAACATTTCATGCCCTCGGTGCTGAGCTGGCCCTGGGTGCGCCTGGCAGCATGGGCGGGATCAGACTGCGGGCAGAAACTACACTTGTAATTGCAGATATTAGTGGCCTCGATACTGAACATGTAAGGAGGATGTTTCAGGACCGGCTGGGCACGCTTGTAAGCGAAAGCCATCCGGGTAAGTTGGAAAAACTTGTTCATAAAAGAGAGGCACAAAGCAGAAAAAGAAAAGAAACGGAAAGAACTCACCACGAAGATCACGAAGGTAAACGAATAATACAGAAATACAGAAAGGAAGAATTCACCACGAAGCAATCTCAACCTCTAGGACGGTCAAGATTGCCGCGGCCTGCTTCACAGGCCTCGCAATGACACACCCACAAAGCAAAAAAAAGGAAAAAATTTGAGATTTCAGATTTCAGAAGAAACGAAGAAAAACCTGGATTCCGCATCAAGCATGCCCTCAACTCGATTGGGGGTGCAGAATGACGGAGAAAAAACCCCCGGCACGCAGGCTGGGGGCATTTTAAGAAACTAATTCACACTGGCCAATTCAGATAAAATACTCTGATATTGGTCGAGGCAGTGGGATTTGTCGAAGTGCTGCCGGCAGTAACGTCGGCCATTTTGGCCTAACCGATCAAGAAGGGAACGGTCACGATAAAGTCGCAAAACAACATCGGCCATATCGGCTGGATCGGAGGGTCTGCACAACAAACCACACTGTCCTTGGCGAGCTATAAGGTTGGCGTCACTCTGGGGGTTGACACTGGCGATCCAGGGTTTGCCGGCAGCCATGTAACCGAGAATCTTCGAAGGAACGACCGGAGTCTTCATGGTCTTTTGCAAAGTAACCAGGCCAACGTCGGCACTGGAGAGCCAGGAAGGATAATCAGCGGCAGAAATGAATGGATGGAAGTACACATTGTCCAGGCCCTGAGCCTGAGCGGTGAGCTTGTCCTTCTCCACGCCGTCGCCGACCAACAAAAAAGCTATATCGGGATGACCCTGCAAACAGCGGGCACACTCGATGACCGTACCCAAATCCTGAGCGAAACCCATGACGCCAGCAAAAAACAAAACGAATTTGTCGGCCAAACCAAGCGCCTCCCTGGGCACCGGACTGGGGGGAACCTGGTAGTCGCTGAGCTGGACCCAGTTGTGGACGACAGAAATCCTTTGGCCGTTGGAGATCTGTTGGTGGAGGTGCTCGGCGTTGCCCGGACTATGGCAGGTGATCCAGTCAGCATGGCGATAACAATAAGACTCCACGTAACGGAACAAGGCAATGGCGGGCCTATTCCGCAGGACACCCAAATCAATGGCGTTCTGAGGAAATAAATCCTGGACGTTCATAATGTAGGGACAATTGAAGCGTTTCTTGAGCCAAACGGCGGCAACGCCCAGAGTCAAAGGCGGCGAATAATGGATGATTGCGTCAATGCCCTTAAGGGTCTTGGCGGCGCGGGTCATAATCAGGGGCAGTTTAATAAAGGAGATGCCCCGGCGGATCGGGCCGCAGTTGTGGATGTCCTTGGCGGGAACTCGAAGGACACGCACGCCGTCTTCGGTCAAATCGAAGTTGGCTGCTCGATCGGCGAAGCGCTCGCGGGCCTGGGGAGTCAAATTGTATTCGGGGTAGCAAGTCAAAACGCTCACGCTGTGGCCGAGATCACGCAGGCCAGTGGCTAACTCGCTCATCAAGACAGCAGCGGAGCGAATCTCCGGCGGGTAGGCGTCGGTAATAACCAGTACGTTCACGCAATGAACTCCGAGAAGCGGCAATCCAAGGGTGTGCCGGTGCGCAGAGACTCGTTGGCCCGGATGGTGGCTAAGGTTGAAGCAGCGTAGCCGGGGAAATCCGTTGAGGGAGAATCAGCTCGCAAGTCCGATAAAAACGCGCTCAACTCGCCGGTATAGCCCATATCCTGGTTGAGCAGCTTGATCTTCCTGCGCTTCGATCCCCGGTGGTACCAAGCCAGGCGAAAATCATCAATGGCGAAAACAGAGCCATCGGCGAACATCTCAATGCGCTCCCTGGAAAAAGTCTGGTGGCCCGAGGCTGTATAAAGAATCTGAGCAACGGAGCCGTCGGCCAGATTAAGAATCACAGAGACGTTCTGAGCTGGTGGTGAACCGGGGCAGCGCGAGATCTGCTGAGCATAAACGCGAACAGGCTCAGAATCGGCCAAATAAGCTGCCAGGTCTATGTAATGGCAACCCTCACTGAGCAATCGGCCACCACCAACGTCAGGATCGTGAACCCAATGGTCAGGTGGAACGAGGCCGGCATTGACGCGTAAATTAAGCATCAGGGGTGTCTGGCGATTGGCAAAAAACTCGCGGGCTTGGATAACAAGTTTCCCAAAGCGCCGATTGTGGCCGACCATCAGTACAGGTTGGCGAGAGCCGGCGGTGAAATAGGCGTCGTAGATTTGACGCAGTTGCTCTTCAGTCAAACAAAGCGGTTTTTCGACAAAAACATCCTTGCCGGCTTGAAGGGCCTGGCAAATAAAAGACTGATGAAGGTTGTGTCTGGTCAGAATAAAAACGGCCTGGATATCGTCATCCTTGAACAGTCTGGTGTAGTCACTGGTACAGTATTTGAACCCAAACTTTTGGCCCAGGTGCTCGGCGGTCGATCCGGTGGTAGTGGCCAGGCCACGTAAACTAACGTTCTTAGTCCGGCTGATCCGACTAAGTTCGGGGAGCAGCAAGGCCTTGGCGAATATTCCGGCACCAATCACGCCAAGGGAGATTTGTCCCTGAGCGGGCTTACGCGAAGGCTGCAAATCAACCGATTCACTCGGCGACGGTTGCTCAGAATACTCCAGAAGTGTTCCGATAGACCCGTTACTGCCGGTGCCAATAGATTCATAGGCTGTCAAGGCATCAGCAATCGCACAACGAGAACCAATCAACGGCTCAATGGTCACCTTCCTGGTCTCGAGCAGGTGCAAAAACTCTTGCAGATTGCTCCGCTGGGTCCAGCGGACATAATCGCGGGGGTAATCCAGGCCGGCTAACTCAAACGAAGGATCAAAAGTGCCAGGGCCCCCGGCGCGGGAAACAACAAACTGTATCTCTTTCTCCCAAAAGGCTTTACGGTCTATCTCGATTGAGCAGACGCCCACCAGAACGACCCGCGAATTAGCGGCTGCAATCTGGGCGGCTAGATCAAGCGGGCGACGGTCCTTGGCGGCAGCAGTAATAATAACCGCGTCAAGGCCCCGGCCGTGACTAAAACCACGGGCAACGGACGGTACATCGTCGGAACCAACGGCGGCTCCTGCGGCGGCTCCAAGTGTCTTGGCTAAGGCCACACGCTCAGGTGATAAATCAATAGCCAACACCGATGAGCCAGAGGCAGCTAACAACTGCACAGTGATCTGACCCAAGAGACCCAAACCAATCACGCCGACACGCCAGCCCAACTCGGGCTTAGCGCAGCGCAGGCCATGCAGGGCGATAATACCCAACATACCAAAGGCGGCTGAATCGAAATTCACATCCTTAGGAATCAAAGCACAAAGATTCCGGGGGACCCAAACAAACTCGGCGTGAGAAGCGAATCCTGCGCCTATGCAAGCTACGCGATCGCCGAGGCTCAGGTCGCTGACACCAGAACCAACCTCTTCGATAATGCCGGCAGAGCTGTAGCCCAGAGCAGTCGGCTCGTCAAGACGGCCCATAGCCTCTTTGAAAGTCTTTAAAAATCCCTCGCGGCGAGCCTTGGCCAGGGCCCGGCGGACAAGGTCGGGGCGGGCTTTGGCTTTGCCAATGAGCGACTTTCTGCCCAGCTCAATAATGCCCCGCTCTGTGCCGGCACTAATCACCGAACGGACATTACGTACCAAAACGCCGCCCGGCTTGCACAAGGGACGAGGGACGTTCTTCAAACTCAACTCACCAGTTTTGTAATTTTGAATAACCTGATACATAAGAAATATCAAAAATCAAAAAGTAAAAATCAAATATTCCGGAAACACACAAGAGACACATTCATTAGTGCGAGGCTGCGTTAACAGGTGATCCGGCCTGGGACCAGGAGGGAAGAACCTGGCCAGGGGATCGTAAGGAGATAATATCCAAGGGGCTACGCTGCGAACAAATCAGGGAAAGATCGCTGGGAGATATGCCGGTACCAGTCTGCTCAGGACAAAACCCCGGCTGAATGAGCTCTGCGTCTGCGCCCAGGCTCTGGGCCAACATACGGAGCAACTCGAAACGACTGAGCCTTTCACCGCCGGTGGCATGGTAGATTCCGCCGGGACGGTAGCGACATATATGCATCAGGGCCAAGGCTAAATCGTCCACGTAAGTGGGAGAATTAAACACGTTGGTAAAGGCCTCAATAGTCTGCGCTTGCTCCAACTGCTCCATAGCCCAGGAAAACAAGACTCCCGGTTGAGAAGCGGGTCCGTACAACCCGCCACTACGCACGACCGTACCGCCGGCCCGCAAAACCAGTAGCTCAGCCTGTCTCTTAGTTTGGCCGTAGATAGTGGACGGGTGCGGCGAATCCAGGTCGGTGTATTGACCCGTTCGGCCATCAAAAACATAATCGCTGGAGAGAAAAACCATGTGGACAGTATCGGCGGTCAATAGATTCTTAGTAGTCCGGATATTGGCTGAAAAGGCAACGGCCGGCTCACGCTCGCAACGCCCGACATTCTTAATGGCCGCCAAATGCAGAATAATATCCGGGTGAACGTCGTTAACCAACTCATGGGCGGCAGATTCGTCCGAAAGGTCCAGGCCGATGCCGGTTGCCAAATCATAGGCAGGAGCCTTGATCAGCTCAAACTCATCAGAAAGTATGGGACTAAGGCAGCGACCGACAAAACCGTCGGCACCAGTTAGCAAAATCCTAAGCTTGTTCATAGCTAAACCCCACTGTATCTATGTTATCCGGCCTGCGAAATCGCAGACGCAATAGAGTACCTAACAGGCCCAGGCCCTCGCGGCCAACGCGTAACTTGGTCTTCCCGTGGATACGTTTGCCGTAGCTAACGGGGATCTCAGCAATGCGCCCGCCAGCCTGGTGAAGCAAATAAATGTGCTCGACCATGGCAGCATTGCCCCGACATAAAACACGCTGCAGGGCATCGGCACCACCGCAACGGCGGAACATGCGAAAACTGTGCGAAAGATCACGGTAAGGCAGACGTAAAACGAAACGGCAAAGGTGCTGAGCCAAACGGCTCAGAACAACGGCCAGCCAGTTCTTATCCGGCATATGAGCCAAACGGCCAGGCAAATAACGAGAGCCGATAATCATGTCATGGCCAGCGAGAGCCTTGAACATGATAGGTAAATAATCCGGATCGTGGCACAGGTCGGCATCCATAATGACAATGGTATCGGCAGAGGCCTGCGATACGCCGTGCTGCCAGGCAGTAACCAGGCCTCGGACGGTCCGGCGAGAAATAAAACGAAATTGCGTGCGGTCGCTGATCCAGTCGTGAGAAGAACGAGCCCACTGCTCGGTGCCGTCGGCGGTGTCGTCGTCGACGACTACGATCTGGGTGCGAAGGCCGGCACGGCTGGTAACCCGAGCAATCCAGGGACAAAGCACACGGATATTCTCCAACTCGCGAAAAGTGGGAATGACCACAGATAAATCAAAATTATTCACAACGAGCCCCCCGCAGGGTGAGTCTTTGGTAAAGCAACAACAGGCCGACAGCGGCGAATATGAATACTATCGGCTCAATAAACATTCGATAACGAGGCAAACATAGAAATACGCCGCACAAGAGCGTATGCACAATAAGGTAAGCGTAAAACATCCAAGGGGCCCGTCGCTTAGCGAGCGAATGGATCAAGCCAATCACAAAAAACGGCGACAAAATCAGCCAGGGAGCCCAGACCAACGGTGAGCGGCCCCTCTTGTGGTAAGGATTGTAGGTCCAGAACATGGCCATCTTGCGAGCGGCATTTAGAAGAGCCCGGGCAGGATCGGCTTTTATATAGTCAAACGCGGCTTGCTTATAGATGTCGTCGCGGGCAAGCTCGTAATTCTTGTCGCGTGGTATAGAAGCGAGATTAGGGTGTATGCCCCGGCTGACAAGGTCGTTGGATTCGCCCGGACGGGGCAGGTCGTTCTGTCCACGCCAAAGATTGAAGCCAAAAGAATCAGTCACGGGAATGAATCGGTTAAACACCATGTAATTGCGGACAGTCCAAGGCACGACGACGGCAGCAGCTAAAGCGATAAACACAATGGGGCCAAGCAAAACGCGGGCTCTGAGTCGGCCCCCAAGCCAGAGGGCCAGCAAAGGTGTGTAAACAAGAGCCTGGGGGCGAAATAATATAAGGATGCCCTGCAAAAGACCGGCAAATAGCACGGACCCGGACCAATGCTCCTTACTAATAGTCAGGATTATTAAAACGATCAGCAGATTTAAGAAGATATATATCGGGGCTGGGTGAATCTGAGTGGACATGAAAACACTGGTCGGATAAAAGGCGCAAATATAGCCGGCTAACAGGCCGACCGGGCGAGTGAAAACTAATTCGCCCAGGCGAAAGACGAGCCAACAGATCAGCGTGCCCAGGATAACATGTAGAATTTGTAAGCTGAGGAAGCAAGTCAAACCATCGCCCAGCAGCCAAAAGAAGCCAGCAAGTAAATAGGCGTAGCCGGGCGGCAAGTAAGCTGAGGGGATGGGTTGGCCATCAAATACACGAAAACAAAAACCATTGCCGGAGACAATCTGCTGGGCTACCTCCGGATATTCGCCGGCTGAGCCGGTCCAGTGGAACAGATTTCTAGGGGCGTCCGTACGGAAGTCAACATAAGCTACGCCAGCTAAACGCAGTAAAAGGGCAATAAGCACTAATCCTGTCGACGAAACAATAAAGCGAAATAGTTTGGATCGATTAGACATAAGTGGGAGAAATATCAAAAATCAAAATGCAAATATCAAAATTACAAATCAAAAATCAAATATTTTAAGAGGTGCTCACTGGTTTAGCAGACTAACTCGCTAAGCAAAGCATCTGTACGCTTGGCAACCTTAGGCCAGGAGAATTCGTCCTGGATGAGTTGCCGGCCATTCTGGCCCATAGTCAGGCTGAGGTCATCGTCGGCTAAGAGGGTGTTTATAGCATCGGCAATTTGGGCCGGTTGTTGACTGACGGTGATGCCGGCTTGGGCACCGGTAAGAAACGGTGCAATGCCACACTGCGGCGTCAAAACCACCGGGGTGCCACAAGCAGCGGCCTCAGCGGCGGACATTCCAAAACTCTCCGAATCAGAAGGCATGGCCAAAACTTTGGCTGAACGCAGCAGGCCTACTTTGTTGCGGCCTTGGACCCGGCCAGTGAATAAAACGCTGCCGTTAAGTCCCAGGCTCCGGGCATGGGTCTGGAGTTTGCCCTTGTATCCATGTTCTTCGGGTCCGGCTATGACCAGGACAACCTGATCGAAACGCTGCTTGATGAGCGAAAAAGCGTCTATCAGATGTCTTAGACCTTTAATGGGACAAAGTCGACCAAGGGACAAGGTTATCTGTTTGCCACGCAATTGCGGGTAACGCTGGTCCAACTCGGGCCGGGTGAGGCCATCGCTGAGGCTAGCGGTATCAACAGCATTAGGGATGACCTCAATACGCTTGCGAAAACCCAAACGGGTGATCTGATCGACCTCGGACGGCATGGTGGCAACGATGGCTCGGGCTCGGGCATACCAGCTCCGCATACACAAAGACCAATACACCTTCTTTCGGATGGGGCTTATGGACAAGGCGGCGGGAGAGAGTACACCGCGGGGCCAAATTACGTAGGGCTGATCTTTCCTGTGGCGAGCCCACTGAGCAGACAGCAAACCAAAGTGGGTCCAGGTTGTGCCCTGATGCAAAACACAGTCAGAACTTTTCAACTCTTCGGCCAATATGGCCTGGGCAGTTCGACTGTGCAGGAACGAACCGGCTGAGGCTGAGCAATAACAGACGGACAGGCCCTGGAAATCGGCGAAACGGTCCGGCTCAACATCCAAACGAGCCGAACCGTTGCGATTGGAAGCTATCACGCGGACATCGTGGCCCAGCTCGGCAAGACCCTTGGCCAAGTGAAAACTCGAGCGCGGCACACCACCATGAGCGTAGGCAGGTAAAAAAGCGGGAGCTATCATCAAAAGCCTCATATTTGTGATTGATCTCCAACGGCGAGGC
>JAACET010000075.1 GCA_011682385.1 Actinomycetota bacterium
CTTTCACCTCACCGGGACCAAGCAAACTAGAGTTCGGAAGAGATTTGCCGGAAAATGGCTGCTGCAAAACACTGGCAGCAAACCCCTGGCAAGGATTGAGCGAACTTTGCACGGCACTGAGCTTGGCAAACTCAACCAAAACTGCTCAGTTCCAGGGGGGACTAATAGGATACTTCTCCTACGATCTGGGCCGATGTATCGAACGACTGCCCCAACTAGCCGTCAACGATATCTGCCTGCCTGAACTGTATCTCAACCTGTACGACTGCTGGGCAAGCTACGACCACGCAACAGGCCAATGGTCACTGGGAGCTCTTGAGTTCGATAAGGGTAGCTGGCTCGATACCGGTAAAAGTGCCCCGGAAAAAATGGACCGCCTGGCGGAGCTGTTGGCTGAGAAAGTCAGCGAGTTACCGGATTGGCCAACGAAATCGGAACCGTGTGCCGGGCTCAAATGCAATTTCACCAAAAACGAATATCTGTCGGCTGTGCAGCAAGGCCGTGACTATATATCAGCTGGCGATATCTTCCAGGTCAATCTGTCTCAGCGCTTCACGGTGGATCTACGCTCTCACCCGGCACAAGCCTATCTGCAACTTCGAAAGGTCAACCCGGCGTGGTTTGCCGCCTACCTACAATGGGAAGACAAGGCTGTCCTGTCCAGCTCTCCGGAATTATTCCTGCGTCGCTGCGGACAAGACGTGATCACTAGGCCAATCAAAGGTACCCGTCCGCGAAAAGGCGAACCCGAACACGACGGCCGTATGCGGGAGGAACTGGCCCACAGCATAAAGGATGCGGCTGAGCTGAACATGATCGTGGATCTGGAACGCAACGACCTGGGACGTGTATGCAATTACGGCACGGTGCGTGTCGAGCAGCACCGGAAAATGGAAGAACACCCCACGGTCTTCCACATGGTTTCCACAGTGAGAGGGCAACTGGTCCCGTGGGCGTCAACAGTGGACTTACTGCGGGCGACGTTTCCGGGCGGATCAATTACCGGGGCGCCTAAGGTCAGGGCTATGGAAATAATAGAAGAACTTGAGCCGACACGGCGAAGCGTATATACCGGGGCCATAGGCTATATCGGCCTGGATGGTTCCTGTGAACTAAATGTGGCCATCCGCACCATCATCGTAAACGGAGCAAAAGCGCATTGCCAGGTCGGTGGGGCAGTAGTGGCAGATTCCCAGCCGGAAGCGGAATACCAGGAAACCCTGGATAAAGGGCTGGCTATGATGGCTGTGCTGCGCAACATGCCGCTAAGTCAATTGGTTTTCCAGTAACTCAAGCAGATAGTGGTAAATATAGCCATGGATGAAAAAGTATTTCTAAACGGTGAACTGATCCCGGCCTCTGAAGCGAAGGTGAGCGTTTTTGACGGAGGCTTTCTACATGGAGCAGGATTGTTCGAGACCATGCGGGCCTACGCGGGAAAAGTGTATCGACTGGATGAGCACCTCGATAGGTTGCTGAACTCGGCAAATAAACTGGCTATCCCTGTGGCCGGCAATAAAGACGATCTGCACGACGCTGTAGTGCAAACTCTCGAAGCCAACGGACTGGACGAAGCACGACTGCGTCTGACCGTGAGCTGGGGCGATCTGCGGAGTGATCCCAAGGGTACAACCCTGATCACAGCCTCGCAATTGCAGCCGTACCCAGCGGACTTCTACAAAAAAGGCCTGGCCATTGTCATCTCCGACAGCAAGGTAAACTCCTCGGACCCGGTGGCCAGGCATAAGAGTACCAACTATCTGGCCCGGCTGCTGGTGTTGCGAAAAGCTCAGCAGCTAAAAGCCGGCGAGGCCCTGTGGTTCAGCGAATCAAATCATCTGGCAGAAGGGTGCATCTCCAATGTTTTCCTGGTCAAGGACAATAAACTGTTGACGCCTTCATTGGCGGAGCCGATTCTGCCGGGGGTTACCAGAGCGGCTGTGCTGGAGTTGGCTAAAGCTGAGAAGATACCCGTGAGTGAGCAGAGCTTGACTATAGACGAGGTACTCGCGGCTGAGGAGATATTCCTGACCAACTCCATAATGGAGATCATGCCGGTGTGCCGGGTTGAAAAACACGCTGTAGGCAACGAAGGGCCCGGGCCAATCACAAAACAGTTGGCCCAGTTATATCAGCAAGACGTAGAGCAAAAGTGCAAATGAAATTTAAAACTTAAGATTAAAAAAATCCGTCGGAGCAGAACTATGAAGCTGTCCAGCTTGAGCAAATTGTTGGAACAACTGGTGCCCTCCTGTTTTGCTGAGGTCTGGGATAACGTGGGCTTGATCAGCGGTGATCCGCAGCAGAAGGTGACTCGCATACTATTGGCTGTAGATCTGACGCCGGGGGTATTGGCTGAGGCCAAGAAACGCCGAGCCCAGATGGTACTGCTGCACCATCCACCAATACTGCAAAAAACCAACAAACTGATAAACAACCTTGATTCAACCGGGCTGATATACGAGGCCATACACAATGGAATTGCCGTGTACGTTATGCACACCAATCTTGATGCCATCGAAGGCGGAACCAACAGCGTGTTGGCGGAAATGCTGGGTATAAGCATAAACTTACGTCCCGTTCGACTGGTTCGGACGGGCAGCAACTATAAGCTGGTGATGTTTGTACCGGCTGAACAGGCCGAGATGGTTGGCAACGCTGTGTTTGCTGCCGGGGCCGGTCGAATCGGACATCAGCACCGCTACAGCGAATGCTCCTTCTGCTGCGGCGGGGTGGGCAGTTTTCACGGTGACAACTCAACGTCGCCGGCGGTGGGTCGATCCGGTCGACGCGAATACGTGCAGGAACTTCGGCTGGAAACCATCGTACCGGCAGCAGAGGTGCCGGCTGTGCTTACGGCTATGAGGACGGCTCATCCCTACGAAGAGCCAGCCTATGATCTGATACCGCTGGAACCGCTCGATGATCGTGTGGGTCAAGGACGCATCGGTAAACTCACTCGGCCAGTGACAGTAGAAACTCTTCTTAGACGAATCAAGAAGGCCCTCGGAATAAAAAGCCTAAAACTAATCGGTCCGTCAAAGCGGACGGTCGGCGTAGTAGCCACCGGAGCAGGCTCGATAAGCGATATGTTGCCCGATGTGCTAAAAACCAAAGCGGAGTTTCTGTTGACCGGAGAGATTAAACATAATTGGGCCCTGCTGGCGGCGCAGAACGGTCTGAGCGTGGCTGTGGCGGGGCACTGGACGACCGAAAGGCCCGGCATGGAAAGACTGGCAAAACATATAAACTCTGCCGTCAAGGGGGTGGCTGTTGTGCTGAGTTCAGCCGACAGCGAGCCGTTAGTCAACTGCTGAGATGGCGACGATATCTTCACTTCCTACTACTTTGGCGGCAGGATTAGTTTTTGGCCCAGACGGAGATTATCGGGGTCGTTGTTCAAAGTAGCGGCATTAAGCTCATACAACTCCATGTGACGAGCAGGATCGCCTAATTGTTCCTTGGCGATTCGCCATAGAGAATCACCGGACTTGACCGTGTAGTAACGAGGCTCAGGCGGGGCAGGTTCCGGCTCCGGTGGCAGCTCCACGATCTGGGGTGCGGGTTGCTGTTCGGGAGCTTTCACGGGTGCAGAAGGCTGTACTACCACCGGTGTAGGACGTGGGGGCGCAACCAACGGACGAGTGGGCTGTATCGGTTTCGGCGGGGGCAGTTCAGGGACAAGAGGCCGGCTCAACTCAACAGACTCTGAAGGCGGCTTGGTAAAATCAATAGCCATACCCGGATGCAGCCGGGTGGGGCGAAATACCCGGAAGTACCAGCCGGCACTAAGCAAACACAGTACCCCTATTACTATGGCAATACGTGTGTCCCAGCGCATGATTCACCACTACGGTATGTACACCCAGCTACTTACGGCCGGGGCTGGCGGCTTGTTTGGCTGAGGCTCTGGCTTGACTCCGGTTGCTCCATTTTTGCCAGAGCCGACCGATCAACAGAACCGAGGGACTGGCGATGGCAATTGACGAGTAAGTACCGATGATCACACCCAGGATCATGGCCGAGGTGAACCCGTGTATGCCGGGCCCGCCCCAAATATACATGATCAGCACAGCCAACAAGGTAGTCAAAGAAGTCAGCACGGTTCGACTGATGGTCTGGTTGATGCTGCTGTTGACAATGCCCGGCGAGATATCAGCTAATCGACCACGGTTCTCCCGGATACGGTCAAAGACGACAATGGTATCATTGAGAGAGTAACCGATAATGGTCAAGATGGCTGCGATCATGGTCATGTCAATCTTCAGATCGCTTACTCCCAACAGCCGACCCAACGGCGTGCGGTAAATAAAGGTGGCCAAAGCTACCAGGCCCAGCACGGCAAAGACATCATGAGCCAAAGCTAGAATGGCTGCCAATCCGTAACGTCCCTTACCGAACCGCACCCAGACATAGGCCACAATGGCAAACAAAGCCAATACTATAGCCAAGCCGGCCTTGGTCTTGGCCTCAGCAGCTACCTCCGGGTTAAACTTGGTTATGCCCTGAAAACGGCTGGCCTGACTGAGGGACTGTTTGAGAAGCCGAAGCTCCGGATAGGCGAACTCACTCTTCCAGATATCGGCTGTGGATGAGCTGTACTCGTAGGCAGGATCGACTACAACGACAGCCACAGAGCTGTAGAGATCGTCCCCGGTGCCGTCGGCGGCAGAAGGGGGGGCCTTTTTCAAGCCGAGTACCTCGAACTTGCGATACTGCAGGCCGCTGAACTCCGGAGAAAGCCGCGTGGCACGAATGCGCTGCTGCAAATCCTCCAGACGTTGAGGCTCAGTTAGATTCATTAGAGTTAATTTGAGTCCGCCTATATAATCCACCAGCTTCAAATCGACAGGCGAAGTGCCTACCAAAACATCCTCTTCCAGCACGGGCACTAATCCGGCGGGATGCCGGCTGTCGGTAAGCAAAGTGAACTCAACGGGCTTTCGCTCCTGAAGCTGAGGACCATTCTTATCGGCAAAGGCTCGCTCTATGGCTGCTTCGACCTTGGCCCGTTTGGTTTGGGAGGTGTCGAGCTTAAAGTCTCTGCTTTGGCGTTCTTTGCCTTTAGGATTGATGGCATAGATGTTGGCAGAAATTATCTGCTCGTCGCCGAGCTCCTCACCGGCCTTGGCAATGGCCTGGCGGATTTGACCGTCGCTGGCCGGTTCGGTAAGACGGAACCACACCGAAGTACCACCGGCAAACTCAATGTCATAGAGGTTGCGCTGCGGCGCAATCACACCGGATGATCGGCCGATGAAAAGAATTATTCCACCGATTACCAGGACCGCTGAGATAGCGTAGAAGGTTCTTCTCTTGGCCATCCAATTCACGCTTGGCCGTTTGATCAGGCGCAACATGGGTAGGTTTTTGAGCCATCCCTTCTGGACCAAGATGTCGAAAATAGTGCGGGTTACAAACAAGGATGTAAACATGCTCATGCAAATGCCATAGCCCAGAGTAATGGCAAAGCCGCGGACCTGCTCGGAACCGACCCAGTAGAGAATCAAGGCTGTTATCAGCGTGGTTACGTTGGCATCAAAAATAGTCCAGAAGACCTTGCGATAACCGTTGCGGATACTCAGTCGCAAAGAAGCGCCTTCGCGGTGCTCCTCGCGGATGCGCTCGAAGATCAGGACGTTGGCATCAACGCTCATGCCCACAGTGAGAATTAAACCAGCGATGCCGGGCAAAGTGAAAGTAGCCGATACGCCAGCCATGATAGCCAAGACCAGAATAAGGTTCATAAACAAAGCTACGTTGGCCACTACGCCGGCAAACAAATAGTACACAACCATGAACACAGCCACGGCAATTAGAGCATAAACGGCGGCCCGGGCACCGCGGTCGCGGTTTTCCTGGCCCATGGTCGCCCCGATGTTGTACTCGCGGATGGGCTCGGGCTGGAGCTTGGTCATCAGAGAGCCAGCGTTAATAATATTGGCTAACTGGCGGGCCTCTTCCTGGGTGTAGTTTCCGGTGATACGTCCACTGCCACGGATGGCCTCGCGGATGTTCGGAGCGGAATAGACCGAATCGTCAAGCAGCACAGCCAACAACTGTCCGATATTATCGCGGGTCAGTTGCTCAAACTTCCTGCTTCCTCGCGGGTCGAAATCAAATAGCACAGCCGGCCCACCATAGTCGTCCCGACCGACTGAAGCTCTGGTCAACTGCCAAGTTTTCGCGCCGGATGAGTCTCTCTCCAGAACCATTGCTTTATCGGGCCTAAGATAGGCCAACACGTAGGTTTGGCCATCCTGTTTGCATTCGGCGATAACCGGATTTCGATCCTTGTTCGATTCCCGCTGCATACCCTCGCGAAAGGTCTCCGGGTCGTGCAACCTGAACCAGGCATAATCCTCGCCGGCACCAGCCCTGGCCTTGCGCTGGGCCAACTCCGGGCCCTTATCGTTGAGCCGTCGTATCTCGTCGGCTAGCCGTGTATCCGATTTGGGATCTCCTCTGGGCAAGATGCGAAACTCCAACACGCCCTGGCCACGCAACAACCGCTTGAGCGTTTCCGGATCGTCCAGCTCGCCACCTATGGAACTCCATTCATCGTAAAGGTGAACCAACCGACTAATCTCTTCTCGTCGGCTGGGATGCTCACTGAGCATGCGCTCAAGGCCCACCGCACGTCGGCCCCGGGAAGCATAGGCCAAAACATAGGTCTTGCCGTCCTGAGGGTTCTGGGCAAGCACAGGATTATGCCCAGTTTTTTGCATCTCCAATCGGAGCGCTTCGATAACATCCGAATCGTCCTGACCGGCCTTAACGTCCACAAATTGCCGCAGGTCTTCTGCGCCTAACCAAAGATAAGTTTCACCCTGAGCTTGCCGCTGCTCGGTCTGCGGCCCATTCTCCTTGAGCCTGGCTATCTGATCGTCATATGCATCAGGAAAATCCGTAGACTCTGCTACAAAGATTGGTGTAGGAAATTGACCCTTCAGGCCCAAGACAGCCTCCAGGCTCTGGCGGGTTACGTCCACATCCAGCAAGTGCTTTCTAGCCCTGGCCATCTCCAGAGAAGCTACACCCCAGGCAGCCTTGGCCTTGACGGAGTCAGGACTAGCCATATAGGCCTTAAGGGCTTGGGCTGTTCTCTCGTAGACCTGCTGATATGAAGCCAAGCGAACCTGGTAATCGGGATACTTCTGAAGCAGCTCCTGCCAAGCCCGCTGACGCTGCGACCCGGCGGACATCTGCAATACGTTATGCACAGTTGCAAGGCTGATGTTGCCGGCTTCGAGCTTCTCGATGGCCTGGTTGTAATTCTGCGATATCTCACGGTTGCGCTGGCTGGGCAGGGGCATGAGGATTTCTATTCGCGTATTGCCCACTGTGCGCCAGATCAGATTTCGCACATTGTCGGGGTCCACGCGCCTGCGGAGCACCTTGACCACATCCTCGGCAGCACCGTAAGTATCATCGAGACCTGAAGTGTCTATCTCGTAAAGCAACGAGGTACCACCCACCAGGTCGATGCCGCCCTTGAGCTTGTCACCCCAGGGCAGCACATAGTAAAAAGCCAAGGCGAGCAGAAAGAGGATGAAAATAAGTCTGGTCCACAGTTTACGATCCATAGTATGCCTTTACTAAGTTAAGCGTACGGCAAAATCAGGAACAACCGGCCAAATCCCAGGTAAAACATAAAAACATAGCGACCTTCGGAAACCGGGGGGATAAATATTATTTGTTGCCTGTCCCGCCGATCATCTGGCTTCTACCTGGGACGGGTTGATGTCGTCCTTGTCGGTGAACACGTGCTGAATGGCCTGCTTGGCAAAGTGCAAACGAGTGTTGTTCGACTCATCGACCTTGACGATGATCTCGTTCTCGCGAACCTCCACGACCACGCCGATAATCCCGCCGCGAGTCAGCACCCGATCATTCTTGTTCATACCAGCCATCATCTCCCGGCGTTTCTTGGCCTGCTTCCGGCCGGGCAAAATCATAACCAGCATCATCACGCCCAGGATAGCTATCCAAGGCACCATCTTGAACCAAGCTGGTTGACCACCACCACCGCCATCATCCTGGGCCAAAATCGTCAGTACCGGAGTATATGCCAATGCAAAATTCAACATGTCAGTGCACTCCTAAAGTTCATAAGTTAAAAAATGCGATCTCGTGAATCCGACCAGGACTGCCCAAAATGCTCACCAAAGGCAGGCCAAGCGTACAATTCTAGTGTTTGGAGCGGATTTTTCCAGCAAATTGCCGAAAATTCCCCTCGGCGATACTCCGGCGAATCCGGGCCATCAGGCCATGATAGAAACTGAGGTTATGGATCGACAGGAGCACGCCGGAGAGCATCTCGCCAGCTATGGCCAAGTGGCGAAGGTAACTGCGCGAGAAGTTCCTGCAGGTGTAGCACGAGCACTGTTGATCGAGCGGTGCGGTATCTGTCTTGTGAGCGAGGTTTTTCAGTCTCACGGGTCCGTCGTCGGTGAAAGCGAGGCCATTGCGAGCGTTGCGGGTGGGTAGAACACAATCGAACATATCAATTCCAGTAGCTACGGCCATGACGATGTCTCTGGGCATTCCCACACCCATCAGATAGCGAGGCTTGTCGGCAGGCAGGATCGGACAGACCATCTCCAATACAGCCCGCATATACTCGTGAGACTCGCCGACACTCAGGCCGCCCACGGCATAGCCGGGGAAATCCATCCGGACCAAAGATTCAGCACAGTGCCGACGCAACTGCTCAAATACCGAGCCCTGCACAATGGCAAAAAGAGCCTGATCGGTCCGCCCGTGAGCTTGGCGACACTGTTGGGCCCAGCGGATGGTTCGCTCGGCGGATGCCTGAGCCTCGTCTAAGCCGACCGGATAAGCTGTGCACTCATCGAAGGCCATGATGATGTCGGCACCGAGGCGGTTCTGGATACTAATGGCCTGGGCAGGCGTCAGACGGATGCGGGCACCGTCGATGTGGGAATTGAAAGTGACGCCTTCGTCATCAATCTTGACCAAACTGCGAGTAGATGCATTCTCCGGCTTATTCCGGTCATTTTGCGGACCTCTGGCCAAGCTGAAAACCTGATAACCCCCGCTGTCGGAGAGTGTGGGACCATTCCAACCCATAAACGCAGCCAAGCCGCCGGCGTTCTCGACGACTTCGACTCCTGGGCGAAGCATAAGGTGATAGGTGTTGGACAAAACCATCTGGGCCCCGGTTTGCCGGAGCTGTTGGGGGGTTATTCCCTTAACCGTAGCCTGTGTACCAACGGGCATAAAAGCCGGAGTTTGGACCGGGCCGTGGGGTGTTTCCAAGTGACCAGTGCGGGCGTTATCCTCTTGGGCCTCGATGGTAAAATTAAATGACAATGTTATTTCCTCGTGTGAAGACCCCCAGGACGTAGCCTGGGGGCATTTATCCCTACACGGACCAATAGAGGCCCTCACGGAACGTCCAGACCCATCCGCCTTGTTTGTTGTGATCGCATCTATACTGGAACACGCGGGTTCGGTGGTCTTGGTCTGAAATAGGGGTTACATGGCAAAGTCGTGCCCACAACTTCTTGATTTGCCAGCGGCGACGAAGAAGGTGATAGGCGTGTAGTTTAGCCCGGCCTACCCAGGGGCGCACTTTTTTGTCAGGAAACTTGGCCAGAATATGATAGTGAATCGCATCCACAGAGAGAGCCAATGGTTCAACCCCATCCGTAACAAACATTTCTATCAACGTCTTTCCGGCAAACTCGCGCTGCGTGGGGCCAAGATGTACCGGAGGATTTTGAAGCAAAATGCGACTGCGGCGCAGGCGTGTAACGCCCGATCCCTTTGGTGGCGGATTCCTGTAATCTCCTGCGA
>JAACET010000076.1 GCA_011682385.1 Actinomycetota bacterium
GGGCCGGCTCGGGTGGATCGCCTGAATTCGGTCCTCTGTTGGCCCGCAGTGCCGTGGCAGCCGGGGCCGACGGCTTGTTTATCGAAACCCATCCACAACCGGACAAAGCCAAATGTGATGCCACTACCATGTTGCGTCTGGATCAACTAAAACCCCTTGTGGCTGAATGCATCGCTATTCATAAACTGATCAGCAGTCACTAGCGAATCTCCCAGCCGGAGGCACACCAGATGAACAAACCATCCGTGGATATCTCCGTCATATCGCCAGCCTATAACGAGCAGGAATGCCTGGCTGATTTGTGCCGCGAACTCAACGAAACTCTGTCGGCTATGGGTAGGAGCTACGAGATTATTATTGTGAATGACTGCTCTGAAGACGACTCCCTGAATGTATTACGCGGACTCAAGGGCAACTACCCTGCCTTGCGCGTGCTGACTATGGGTAAACGCACCGGGCAGACGGCATGCATGGAGGCGGGCTTTCTAACAGCCCGGGGCAAATACGTAGTAACCATCGATGCGGACCTGCAAAACGACCCGGCTGATATACCGGCGATGATCGAACTACTGGACACAAATAAGGCTGATATGGTTACCGGGCATCGGCACAAGCGACAGGACCATTGGCTGAGGAAACTCTCCACGAAGGTGGCCAACCGCGTGCGAAATTGGCTCAACCACGAAACTATCTCCGACTCAGCCTGTGCCCTGAAGGCATACAAACACGAGATCATCCCCAAGCTGAAACTCTATGAAGGGCTGCATCGCTTTATGACCACCATAGTTGCGATGAACGGCTTTCGTGTGGTGGAGATACCGGTGAACCATCGGCCGCGGACCCGCGGTGTAACCAAGTACGGCCTATGGAATCGAGTCTTCCGCTCGCTTCGAGCAGCCTTCGCCGTCCGCTGGATGCAACGACACGTCCTGACATATGATGTCCGCGAGTTGGAAGACTAGTAGTGCACGTCCACCGGTCGGCGCTATGTACTGAAGATGATGACAGATCAATGGAGAAATGATTATGGCCACAGTGGCCGAGTTAGTAGAGTGCCTCACAAAATTGGTAGGGCCTTTGAATAAAGAAGAAGGTCTTAGGTACGGCAAGCTGACCAGTGAAGTAACCGGTATTTGCATCTGCTGGATGGCAACACCACAGGCCATCAAGTTCGCTCACGGCAAAGGAGCAAATTTCATAGTTTGCCACGAAGATCTCTTTCTACCCAACGGCAAGGCCGAAGGAGCCGAAGTCGGCGCAGACTTTCTGAGCTGGGAAATGAATCGGGGACGCCTTGAACTGCTCGGCAAATACGAAACGGCTGTTATGCGCCTTCACGGTTCACTGGACAAACGATGCGTGCTCGAGGCCTTTGCCGGACAATTGGGATTAGGTCAACCGATCGTCTCGAAATCCGATTATGTTAAGATATATCAAATTGAGCCGACGTCCGTACCAGAGCTGGCCAAGCGAGTTAAGCAATCGCTGGACATGGACGGAATAAGAGTAGCCATAAATGACCCCAACCGTATCGTGAGCAGGATAGGACTCGCCTGGGGCGGCATGGGACTTTTTGTCAATGTAACCTTTGGTCAAGATTTGATAGCAGCCGGCTGTGAGGTACTAATAGCCGGCGAGACAGATAACGTCGCTATGAGAATGGCCCTGGAGGCGGGCGTCGATACTATAGAAACCAGCCATGAAGTCAGCGAAAATGCAGGGCTAAAAATCTTTGCAGATGAGTTGGCACAACTGAAACCTGATCTAAAAGTCTGCTACTACGAAGTCCAACGCTGCTGGAGAATAGCCTAGAGCACTCGATCATCTCACCTACAGCGGCAGGAATATATAGCGCAATACGAATAGGCCGGCTAAGGCGTAGATGAGCCAATGGACCTTCCTGGCTTGGCCGGAAAGGGCTTTTAATAGTGGGTAAGAAATAAACCCAATAGCCAGGCCGTGCGAAATGCTAAAGGTTAAGGGCATAAGAATAATGGTCAAAAAGGCAGGGATGCCCTCAGTAACCTGGCTCCATTTGATTCTGCCAACATTGGACATCATCAGAAAACCCACCACAATCAGAGCTGGGGCTGTCACCGGATAAAGCAAAACGGTGTACTGCTCCAATTCACCGGCCACCTGTACGGTTCTGCTGACCGCGACTCCTGAGCCGAACATCTGAGCCAACGGTGCAAAAAAGAAAGCCACCACAAACAACAGGGCTGTAACAACATTAGCTAATCCGGTGCGGGCACCCTCAGCCACACCGGCAGCCGACTCGATATAGCTGGTGACGGTACAGGTGCCCGTAGCAGCACCAACCATTGTGCCGACCGAATCGCTCAATAAGGCCTGTGTGGCCCGGGGTAATTTGCCATGGCGCAGGAAACCGGCCTGGCTGGATACACCAATCAGCGTGCCTATGGTATCGAACATATCGAAAAACAGCAGCACTACAATGGGAGCGATATATTCCAGACGAAAGGCCCCGAGGATGTCCAACCGGCCGAATACCTTGCCCACGGGCGGCAGACCGGTCAGACCAGTGAAACGAACCATTCCCGTGGCCAGGGCCACCACGCCGCTGGCCAATATTCCTATGATGATGGCTCCGCGGACCTTTCTGGCCAGCAGGATGGCTGTCAGGGCTAATCCACCCAGAGCTAAGAGCGTGGCCGGCCGACGCAGATTACCCATTGTCACCAGCGTTTCTGAATCGATGTCTATTACCCCGGCGTGCTCCAGGCCAATAAAGGCTATGAACAGGCCTATTCCGGCTGCGGTGGCCAACTTAAGGCATTCGGGGATAGCCTCCAGGATCATCTCGCGGACGCGCAGAAGCGTAAGAATGGTAAAGACCGCGCCCGAAATAAAGACCATGCCCAAAGCTACCTGCCAGGGTACGCCCATAGCGGCGCATATCTCGAAACTAAAAAAGGCATTGAGCCCCATGCCCGGAGCCAGGGCAATCGGATAGCGGGCAACCAAACCCATCATTAACGTGGCAAAAGCAGAGGCCAAACAAGTGGCTCCCATAACGGCCTGGAAGTCCATCTTAGCGCCCAGTTCGAGAATGGCCGGGTTGACGATGACAATATAAGCCATAGTCATGAAGGTAGTGAGCCCACCAATGACCTCGCGGCGAAAAGTGGTGTGGTTGGCCCGCAGACGAAACATTTTTTCTAGTATGGGGATCGTCACTGTTGTTCTCCAGAGTGGTAATTGTCATGTTGGGCTGCGCTCATGTGATTTTGTCACATTGTCCGAGAAAGAACTCCTGGCTCCAGAACTCCAACGATGACAATTCGTTGGGCTTGACAAAACGACGTACCTCTTCCCGGGCCTGCAACCAATCCGTTTGCATAATATGGCTTCGCAGATGCTCCACAACCCAGCCGCGGTCAACCTGAGGACTTAGAGCCCGCCATGGTCCGATTTGGTCTAACGCGGCTGTTAGTAGCTTATAGTTGATGGGTGTCTTTCGGGCTGTGTACCAAATGAAATCGTACCAATCCCTGCCTTTTAGATACTCCCGGCACAGCAGGGCGTGTAGTTTTCCAGCAAACAGGCTGGGCAGGTCAAATACGCACACGGCCGACGGAAACGGAAAGTCCAGATACTTCGTCTCAAACAACCCACCGGCTGGTGGGTTCGCGTCTAATTCCAACTTAATGCGCAGCTTGCGCGACGGGCCAGTCGCAGGTCTGTAACTCAGTCGAAGCAGATTCCCCAGTAAATCGTCCTTTAGGAAAGCCTTGCGAACAGTCTGATCCAACTTGGACCGGTCGTCCATTTCCAGCTCGTATCCGTATGCAGCCAACTCTTTGGCCAGCGCATCAAGGTACGGCTTAATAGCAAACGAAGAGTTGGGAGATTGCAGAGCGAAGTCCAAATCTTCCGAGAAACGATTCAGGCCATGGAAGATGCGAAGGCACGTACCACCCTGAAAAACAGCCTTCTGAAAGAAGTCCGTTCTACCCAGCGCTGCCAGGGCAATCTCCTGCGTGATCTCCCGCAGAGCCTGTTCTTCCTCAATCGTCGATCGACAGTTATACCTGTCCAATCGGTCCTGGATCATCTTTACGCTCATCGGATCACATCCTTTCGCAAGCCGTCGAGAAACCTTCGCACGCGCTGAGATGTGTAGTTAGCCAGAAGCTCAGCAAAAGATAAAGCGTCTAATGTTGCTAAAGAGCTTTCGTCGACCCGCAGACTTTCAATGATCGGCCGGGCCGAATCCCAATCACACTTGTGAACATAGACATAGTCAGCCAAGGCCTTCAGCGGCGAAGCCAAAAGGAAACTGCTACCTTCCTTCTCCACACGGACCACTCCTACATAGAAGGTCTTCTGCGGCACAGACGTGAAGCTAAACCGGCCAATGGGCGTGTCAAACTCCCGGGATCGATTCAGTGATGTGCTGGTAATAGTGTAAACGGCCTCGGGAATCCAGCCGTGGCAGGACAAGGCCGTCTCAAGACTAATATAACTAGGTCCGTAGATCCGCTGAGCCAGGACAAGTGGATCGACCTTGCGGCGAAGATATTTGGCGGCAAGACAGTACAAACCTCGCCGAATCCGCACGACCTCGCCAGCGGCGATTGCCCGCTTAACCAAACCCCACTGCCGATCCGAACTCCCGCCCAGCCAGCAAGCAATCTCAGAACGGCTGAACACGCCGTCGATCGACCTTTCCAACGCGATTTCAGACAAACTCTGCATTTGTCGCCACCTGTCGCAATTCGCCAGTATCTTACATCAATAGTATCGACCCATGCAGACATTGGCAATAGGATTCTTTCGCAAACTGTCGAAAGCAACTCCGTAAATAAATGTAACTTGTTTTTATTATGTTAGTTACATCCATTGCAGCAGTGATTTGATGAGCTTGGCGTCTGCTTTGTAATCCACGGCTGGTCGCGGCTCGATCCTCAACTGTTTTGTAGTGGAAGGTGCTGGGCAGTGGCCGGTTAAGGTGAGCAGGGGTGCATTTTGAACAGGCTTCCCGTCGGCCCGCTCAGCCTGCACCCCCCGAAGCCGTTTCAAAACCCCATCGCTTTACTGCGGGTTCCAAAACGACTTCTTATCTCTCCTCGCCTCTCATACAGACCGAAGTAACATACATAACCCTTATTGCAGGTTCGCAATCGAATGAACCAGCAGATGGCCGTAGCTGGCTGTGAATCTGCTGTTGCGGTTCTCGGCCAACTCAAGGTTGCCGAACAAGACGGCCAGCAGCTCTATTTTGCGGGCCAGTACGGGGTCTTTGCCTCTGATAGTATCCAGTTGCTGGTAGGCCTTGGCTACCGACTGCAGGTCGGAATCTCTATAAAGATAGGGCAATATCTTTTTGCGTATCGCGAAAGCAAGGACTTCCGCTTTGTCTTCCCAGGGGCAGGTCCTTCCATAAGGAGAAGCAAAGCCTTTGGGGCGATAACCCAATATCCCGGCTGTCATTTCTATCTGAGTAACCGGATTAATGCCGCTGGTGAAGGAGTAGCTAATCCCCGTCACCTTGGCTGCATCACCGTAACTTATCTCGCCGTCGTTGTTGACATCGAACTGCTGGAGATTGGCCATGAGAAACTGTCTATCGTGTTCGTCAAGCCGGCCGTCGGCATTCACGTCGCCGAACATGGCGGTTATCCAACGAGCACAAAAATCAACGTACGGTCTGAACTCGGTTGTGACTATATCATTCGGCTCGGCCAGAAGAGACATCGCATCAATCAGCCCGAGCTTGTGAGTCATCTCATTGGGCTTGCCCAGCCTTTGATCCAACATCCTCTGCCATTTACTGCTGAAGATATTTGTCTTCAGGGCCTTGATCTCGTAAGCGTGCATAAACTCGTGGCGCAGATGAGGGTCCTGCCACATGGTCGTACCGGGCTGCTGCAGGTCCATGTAAGTACCCCACAGATCCTTGTTGAGCACGTATATGTCGCCCTGCGTCTTGCCGGGACGATCCTGTGTGGCTGCGCCGACCAAAGGAGCACTCAAAAAATCGCCCAGGGTCTTGGACTGGCCCAAGATGTCCAGGCCGGCACCGATGTGGATGTTGATGCCCTTCTTGGCTCGGTAGGGGAAAAGCTGCAGCTCTTTATCGACGTTGCGCAAAGCTACTAAGGAATTGCCCCCCATAAAATCCGCAACAGCAGCGGCAGGCGTTATCTCAATGCCTACGCCATGGGCGGCTTGGACCCTACTTATATCCTTCCGGGCAATAGCGGAACAACCAGATATTAAAAATATGAGAAAGGCTACTGATAAAACGGCTATTGGGGTTATGGTCTTCTTCATTGCATCCCCCTCCTTGTATAAAAGGTTCAACCACATACTTCTTGCGACCCGCTTAGGCGCGCGGAGTATCCGACGCGGATAAGCACAACATCTGCTAGGAGCAGCATGTCAAATGTGGCTGGCCTCTACAGAAATGACTCTGCCGGCTGGAAGGAAATTCCGCCGAGCAGTCTCTCTCATCAGAAGTGTCTGTTCCTCATGATCTCGATGACGACCTGAAGACTAATCTGCTGTCACTTTTTTTCGTCTTTTGCAAGAGTAGATTCTTCCGGTCACCTGAACATTGCACCACAAACGGCCCGGCAGCAAATCGCTGCGAATAAAAATCTCCGAACACCCGGAACAGCATCTTGGCGTCGGGTTTTATCGGCCCTTGGGGAATTATTTCCCGGCGGGCGTCCGATAAGCACGGCCCTGGACAGGGGGGGCACTGATAAACGTGAAAATTGTCTGTGGAACCTTCAACTTACCTTCAGACTCGAAGAAAGACGCTGGGCTGTGACTGATTTAGAATGGGCTTTTCCATTTCCGTTGCCGTTGCCGTTTCCATTGTCACCGTGGGCTTGGGCGTGCTTGCCGTTACCATTACGGCCGTTGCCGCCAGACTGTGAGCCAGGCACAGCTAAGCGCGAAACACGCAGACCATCGGGCGGAGCCATCACGGACAATCGGTTTAACAATACGTTCAGCTCGATTCGAGGCTGCATGCGGGGAGCCAATTCCTGCGTGGTTATGATCCTGGCGCCCTTGGCCAGCATCAGCCTTAGAGCCATGTCAGCCAGATGGTTGTCGCGGCCGGCAGTAGCGTCAACAACCAATTTGACCTGCTTGCCACGAGCCAATAGACCCAGAACAGTCAACCTGACGGCCTCCTCAGTGACCAAGCCAAAAACCACGTATTCAGAAACCATCATTCCGGTCAGCAATCTGTCGAATTTGGGGTGATCGAAGGGATTCGGGCTGCGCTTCTCGAAAATCACCTGCTGATATCGCCATAGCAGACCCGGCGGCAGATCGGTATTGCCGTTGGGACCAAAGCAGAGCCTGCGACCCAGCAGAGAAAAGGCCGGCTTCTTCTGGCCATTGGTTCCCTCAATACATCCGTTCTCACAGTGCAAGCCGTTACCGTTGCCGTTGCCGCGAAGGCACATAGTGGTAGATACCACCGGATAACCGTTACGGCGGGCACAACTGAAAAGCCTGGCCAATCGGGGGGCGATCTGGGCAGCCTGACGGAAATAGGCTGCCCCGTGGGGATACATAGAATCACGCTGGGTATCCACATCTATGAATACCCGTGTGATTCTCCGCCTTTTGTGTCCCTTGCTGCAAAGAAATCCATCCCTGGCGGACTCTGTTATCCTGTCAGCGCCATTAGACATGATTTCCTCCGGTCTCTCTCGGGCGGACGCAACTTTCCAGCTCTCTCGGGCTGGATCGCCTTTGCCGGGAACGATTTACACCCGGCAGCCATGAAATTAGTCCGACTCAACAGAGCGGGGCTACATGCACCACCACACGTTGGGCCGTTTAAACTCCGAGCGCCTGCTGCGGAAACAACCCGCTTTTACGCCACGTCGTAATCGTGCATCCTTGCGTGTAGTAGCAGACCAATTGAATTGCTTGCGACTGGTCGACGAACCCAAATGCCGATTTTATCGGCTGTCCTGCTGGGCTCATTTACCAGCCGGTAGAGCGTATCGTACGGTTGTCCGGCACTGACGGCCGGGCCTTGGAAATGATGACCGAACGACTGCTCCTTGTACTTCCCTGCGGTAGTCTGCTCCTCAAAAACGACTGCGTGATCTGTAACAATCGACCCGACTTTTCAGCCGGTTCAGAACGCTAACTTAAATCCCTTCCGGAAAGCAGCTCCTACACCTATGCGTGAACTCGAGTTCTGTCCGGCCAACTTCTCCGTCCGCACCACCGAGGCTGTGCTGCTAACCCTGCCCTGATAGGGAAAATGGCCTTCGCCAGGAGGGATGGTCAATTCAATATCTAAGAGGTCTCCTTCACGTACATCGTCCAGCATAGTTTCAAAATAAATGCCGCCCGTACTCACGTCCCGCACAATACTGCGGTGCAACTGGGTAGACGGCTGGCCAACCTTGCGGTACTCCAGCGGTAAAGACATGCACAGCCTGCGGTGCTTCCTGCGCTCCGGTGGATTCGGTACCGATTCGGGCATACCAGTCTGTGCATAGATTTCTTCCATTTACCACATCCGGGCCAGAAGTGCCCCTCTCTCGGGCCCAAAAACCCAATGAACTGCCTTGTAGTGTTCTGCAAAATGCTTGCCAGCCGACTTGAATAACTGACTATAAGATAACTGTGCATTTAAAGCATAATCACAAGCTAGGCTTATGTAAAGCTGAGGTCAAGGTTTTTTTCATGCTCAAAGAACAAAAAATACCAGCTATGTTGACAAACAGCAACGTCACGGGAGCGTATAATATCGCAGATGTATATAAGTTACTGGTGCTCAATTACATACAAATTAGACCGTTAGGTTGCCTTTAGGCAACGCGTTTGGGGGTATACACAACACGCCAACCATGGTTTAGCCGTGTGATTGATGAAAAAAACAGACCGGCCACCATAAAAGATTCTGGTGGTGTCTTGGCGCGTGGCGATGAAGCAGCCAGCCGGCAGGCCTCAATTCCAGTTGTCGGCTTGGCGTCAGGAAGTTATAGTAGCCCTTTGTCCGGCAAAGCAATCGGAGAAGTACACGCATGGCCAAATGGTATTTACCTCTAAAAAGGCTGGCAGATATTATAGCGGCTGTGATTATGCTGTTGATTCTGGCTCCACTTTTTGCCGTGGTGGCCATTATTATGAAGCTCACCGATCATGGCCCGGTGTTCTTCAGCCAAAAAAGGTCGGGGCTGAAGGGGGAAGAATTCACCATCTACAAGTTTCGCACCATGCGAATCGACCGCAAGCACGATCCCTTCGAATACGTCTCGGCTGAGCACAGTGATATCACACGGCTGGGACGGCTATTGCGCCGGGTGAAATTCGACGAGACGCCGCAGGTCTGGAATATTCTGAAAGGCGATATGTCGCTGATAGGCCCAAGACCTACTCTGCCGGAACAGGTGGTAAAATACAATGATTTCGAGCGCCGCCGGCTGGAGGTTCGGCCAGGCTGTACCGGACTAGCTCAGATACATGGCGGGATCACGTTGAGTTGGCCGGAAAAAATCAAATGGGACGTCTACTACGTAGATAGCCTTGGGCCAATGATGGACCTGCGGATATTTTTAAAGACCTTCATCGTGGTCTTGGGCGGGGATAAAAAATTCACTCGGACAATTGACCAGGCTCATAAAAAAAGTCCATCAGCGACAGATTGACCAGCTGGTGTATGATCTGTACGGCCTGACGGATGAGGAAATCACAATCGTGCAAGGATGATGGCGATGAAATATGATCGTTTCGAGCAGCTTCCGGTCTGGCAGGCAGCGATGACGCTGGCGGAAAAGGTCTATGTGCTGAGCATCGCGCGTTCGGTCGTTTTCGGGCGTTGAAAGACCAATTTCGCCGGGCAGCCCTGTCGGTTTCCAACAACATCGCCGAGGGCTTCGAACGCGGGACCACCGCGGAACTGCTCAGCTTTCTGTACATTGCCCGCGGGTCAGCCGGTGAAGTCCGATCGATGCTGCTGTTCTGCAAACGTCTGGACATGCTTTCATCTGAGATCTCAAATTTCAAATCTCAGATTTCAGATTTGATTTTGTTGGCTGAGTCTGGTTCACGCCAGATCCGGGCCTGGGCGGATCATCTTCAGAACACGGATATCCAAGGGCAGCGTCGGTTGAACGACAAGACTCGGCGGGCTTTTACGGCTGAGCGATCAACCGAGGCATTTATGCAGAAACTCCAGGCCATCCGCGACGCCGCCGGAAAAACCGAGGACCGGCTTGCCGAATAAGGCTATTACTTCCCGCTACTTGATAAACCTGATGCAGACCGGGTAGCGATAGCGCTGGCCCTCGTTGGCCTTCAGGCCGGCAATGATGACCATGACTGCATTGAATATGCAAACGGCAGGAAGAAGCAGCACCCCAATTACTACAATCATCAACGCAATCGAGATGGCCACGTAAATGGCTATGGATATCTGGAAATTCACGGACTCCTTGCCTTGATCGTTAACCAGCTCAGACTCATTTTTCTTAATCTGCCAGATAATCAGCGGAGCGATAATATTGCCGAAGGGAAAGAAATACCCCGCCAAAGCGCCCAAATGGCAGAACATGGCCCAGGTACGCTCCTGCTTTTGATCCAGGCCGACTTTCTCTTGAACAAGTTGAGGTTCTGCTTGATCTGTTTCCGTCATGGCTGGGCCTCCTTTTTGAGATGAGCCTCGAACAGAAAACCTATCAGACGGACATGACCGACGCATAAAGGCTAATCAATACCTTCGCAGCTATCAAGACTTTTTCGCGGAGCTGTTGCAGTCGGGGCGGGAAGGCTGTCGAGGGTCTTCGATTGGTTTCAAATGGTTCGGATGCCGCTCAAAATCACCGTGAGGCTCGACGTGAATGGTAATCTCGGTTACCTCGGGTAACTGAGCTAAGACGCGATGTTTAACGCGCTCGGCAATATCGTGTCCGGCGGTAACTGTAATGTCCGGGGCAACCTCGATATGAGCGTCAGTCAGCACTCGGGCTCCGGCGGAACGGGCTCGAACATTATGGACCAACGAAACACCTGGAGTCTGAGCGATGATCTGGACCAACTCCTCGGGCACGTGAGATTTCGGCACAGCGTCCAACAACTCAGCCACGGCTGGGGAAATAATCTTATAGGCGGCATGGAACAAGAATATGCAAACCACCAGGGCGCCGATGTGATCCAGGAAAGCCCACTTGCTCGGCAGCAAAATGGCCCCCAATACAGCCAGGCCGGCCGGCAGGGAACTCATGGCGTCGCTGCGGTGGTGCCAGGCATTGGCTATAAGAGCCATCGAAGAAGTTTTACAGCCGACATGCTTGGTCCAGCGATACATGGTCTCCTTGGAAACAATACTGATGCCGGCGGCGATCAAGGCAATAAGGCCCGGCTTTCCGAGGTGAGCCTCCTCGATACCACGTAGCGAATTTTGAACGATCCACACACCAACCAAAGCTAAAAATATACCCATGAACAGAGCCAAAAGCGTTTCGATCCGCTCGTGGCCGAAGGGGTGTTGCTTATCCCTGGGCTTACTCCAGGCGCGAATGCCTATCAGCAAAACCAAGTCTGTGCCTAAATCGGAGGCACTATGGACGGCATCGGCCACAATGGCCTGACTGTGACCAAGTATGCCGGCAGCGAACTTCAAGCCGGTCAAGAGGATGTTCAGAACCAAACCTATCCAGGTGATCCGTCTAATCTGGCGGTTGCGCTGGTTAGTTGGCAGATGGTTGTGATTATGGGCTGTAGACATATCAACTCTACAGTACCGATTGACTCCGGTTGAGTCAATAAACCCCTATTGTCGCTGTGAGTCGGCGCAGACTATCAGCCCGGTCGGATACGTGGATGTATCCGATCACAACGCCGGACGGTTCAGGACGTTATTGCGTATAAATGAACAGCCGGGATGGACCGAAACAGACCTAGCTAGTCGTCCATACTGATAGCTTCGACGGGGCACTCATCGACGCAGGCACCACAGTCGGTGCAAAGACCCGCGTCAATAGCGGCCTTCTCGGTAATCTTAATGGCCTCGGCGGGACATGTATCAACGCAAGCCTCACAGGCTGTGCAGACTTCAGAGTCAACTTTTGCTGCCATTTCTGGACCTCTCCTATTTGGAAACCACCGGAAAAAAAGACTTCCTGCACACAAATCACATACCCGGGGCTGAGCGAACTCAGCTCATCAAGGTGGAGAGATTGTTAGAAACAAGCGGGTGGTTGTCAAGAGGCTGTCAAAATTTAAATTTTTATTTCAGATTCCTGAAATCCGAACTCCATATCCGCCCGCCAGCTGAGCCCCCATGGGATTTGCCTTGACGGAAGCTGGGACCAAGGCGAAAATAGCTGTTTTCTGATAGGTCGAAAGCTATTGTTCTGAATGCATCTTATTGCTACAAATATATTTACATAAACCGAGGTGGAAAATGAGAAATGTTCTGGTCCTGTCCATTGTATTGGCCTTGGCAGCTTCCGGAAACGTTGTGGCTCAGACGGGTCGGCCGGAATACCTGAGCTACGAGAAATTCCTCGAAAGAGTCCGGGCCGATGAGGTCAAATCGCTCACCATAAGGCCATTGCAGTACCTGGAGGGAACCTACGCAGACGGGGACCAGGAAAAGCAATTCTTCACCAATCGACCCTTGGAATCGGGAAGCGATCCGCTGCTGAGCGAGCTGCTGGAGAAACATCAGGTCAAGGTAGTCCAGGAACCTCCGCCTGAGCCCAACGCTATGGCTCAACTGGCACAGTACGGGCCCTTCATTATCCTGTTACCTCTGCCATCGGTGTTGCTGGTGATTGTGCTGGTCTATCTGGTGCGATTGAGTAAGAAAATTGACCAGATGTTGAGCCGTTAGTCATTCAATCGCCTTGTCGACGCGCCGGCGCAGATAAATGGAATACGCTCGTATCCTGTTGGATTGCATTCGACGGGATTGGCCGATGATCTGTTCCGGGCTGTAATTGGTCTCGATCCAATCAGCTAGCTCCGGAGCATAGTCGGTGAGAGTGCGGTGGCCATATTCGCGCAAGCCTCTGGGCACGCGGATCACATAGTCCGGGGGATGCTCTCGCAGAGCGGCCAATATATTCCTCTGTTCAAACATGATCAATTCGGGCGGCATGAAGCTGATGTATTTGGTGGGGTTGGTTCGGCGACTCAGGTAATTTAACATCACGCCTTCGGGGAAAACGACAAAAGTTTCGTCCGGGGAAATTTGTTCGACTATGGTTTGCAGAGCCTGATTGACAGCCTGTCCTTTGGGCCAAGAGGTATCTAGGAAAGCATCCGGGCCTTGGCTGATCCGCTGGGTTCGTCCGGAGAATCTTTGGCGATTGAGATCAAGATGCCAAATAAGAGCCGGTATCAGGATAGCGAATATTGCGGTTCTGAAAACCCAACCACCCGACGACTTACCGGCTGTCAAACGGGGCAAAAAATCCAACAGAAACACAACAAATACCATCGTAGCCGGCGCTGCCAGGGCAAAGCCATACTGGTAGGCGTGAACATTCAGGATCATCTTGGACAAAAGCAACAGAGAAAAAATCGTCAATACCAACCCAATCGCCAGACGATTGTATCCGGCCGTATCGCCGCTGCGCCCCCGCAGCCCAATTAACAGTCCGCAACCTGTAATAACCATGAACAAAGGCAGGGGGAGCAGGCAGTCATACCAGTTCGCCGTGTAAAAAAGCAGTAAGCCCACACCCAGACCGGACAAAAAAACGGCTGGTTGAATATACTTACGATTCCCGGAGAGTTTTCTCCCCAGCCAATCAAATAGAGCTAGCGAGCCGAGCAACAGAACATACCAACCGAACACAACAAAAATCCGCAGTAAGTTCTTTCCGGGCTCATCCAGTCCTGAAACAGACAGGTAGAACGGCCCAGCGGTCAAGTCACCACTGAATACCAAGCCATACCCTAAGAAGATGCAGCCCATGTGCAGTCCGAAGTAGAGCACAAAACAAATCAACGGAGCAAGCAGGCCAACGATAAAGAAAGCCACAAGTTTGAGTAATCGGACCGTGGTGGGCTTTTCCTGCTGGAGAATTAGTGCCAAACCAACGACCAAGGCCAAAGCCGCAGCTAAGAAAACCTCGACCTTAGTAAGCAAAATCAAGCCCAGACATAAACCAACTAAGCCAAAGAATATGGGCCGGGGTCTGGCCAAATAGCGGGATAATAAATAAACAGCGAGAAAACTCAACACAATGCCATGGGTCAGCTCGTGCGAGTATGGACAAATAAAATTGTAGTTGCCCGTATTAGTGAATTGAGCCAAAGCGAAAATCACCAGAAAACACACACAAGCGACAGTGGCGGTAAAACGGGAGCTTATAGAACTCAGCAGGCGATAGGCCAGGAAAGTGCAAACAGCGAGAATGGCGATGTTGGCCCAGGCCAGGCTCATCAGGCCCACGCCGAGAGTCTTAAAAACCAGATGATTAAAATATGGAGACAATGGGCCGTTGAAATAGGCTACGTCGCGATACAAAACCGCACCCTGCGATAGCTGCCAGGGCACGTAGAGTTCCCGGCCAAAATCAACCAAGGGGTCCGGCCATTTGCGCCAGCTTAAGACCAACATCACTAGGCCGACAACAATAATGATGCCGGGGCCTAGCAATGCCATCCAGCTCTGCCTGGTCCTATTCATAGTAGCGCTTATCCCGGAAGGTACGGCTGCTGAGCTTTCGACGGCTAGGCGTTCGATAATCTTCAGGGCCTGGTTGGGAGACAGGCCGAGACTGGCACAAATATCTTGTAAGGTTACCGGGCGACGCTTGGCCATGCGGATGATCTGATCGGCCGTAACAGGTGTGCCTTTGGTTTGCCGTGGGCGGTGAACCTCGGCGATGCACTCGGCCGGCGGAGAAAACTTCTTAGCGATGCGACTAAGAAACGCCTTTGAAACCGGCTTAGCTGCAACCTCGGCCGGCGGACGGACTACAGTATTTAAATGTACCTTATCAGGCTTGATACGCTCGACCTGACGCACCAGACGAGCAACTTCGGCAGCCGAATCGTTCAGACCTTTGACGAAAAGTATCTCCAGCCAGATCTGGCCGGTGAATTCACGACGGAAGTCCACCAGGGCCTTAACCATCTCGGCTGCTTTGAGCGATTGATGCGGCCGATTGAGCTTACGGAAAACGGCCTGGCTGACGGCATCCAAAGAAGGAGCCACCATGTCGGCGTTCAACAGTGCCCGAAAAACCCGTGGGTTTCTCAGCAGCGTAGCATTGGTCAGCACAGCCACGGGAATCTTGGTCATCTTCTTAATGGCCTTGATCAATGGGCCAATTTGACTGTTCAGGGTCGGTTCGCCTGATCCGGAGAGGGTAATAAAGTCGATGCGTCGGCCGTGGCGCAGGGTACGCTTGAGCTCAGATATGATCTGAGCAATAGGAACATACTGCCGCCGGGCTACGGTCTTGTGCGGCGTAGGTCCGAGCTGGCAATAGACGCAATCCAGGCTGCAAAGCTTTCGACCGGTCAGGTCCAGCCCCAGTGAAAAGCCCAATCGACGGGAGGGAACCGGGCCAAAGACATAACGCATCAGAAATTCCTCCAGAGGTCGAAGTCCAATTCAATCACGGCAGCTACCTTGACAGTTACAGCGATAAAGTAATACCATGCACCTGTATTATGTGCATTGTACGTGGGACTGCCACTGGTGCAAGGGCTGCCTGGCTGGGCAAGTAGGGTACATACATGAAAAAATTGCGGATAGCTTTGGCTCAGACCAATCCCACCGTAGGCGACTTGGCTGGTAACGCTGCCGGAATAGTAAAACTCCTAAGCAAGGCCCAAAGGAGCGGCGCGGAGCTGATAGTCTTCGGCGAGTTGGCCGTCTGTGGATATCCGCCGGAAGATCTGCTGCTGAAAAAAAGCTTTCTAAAGGACTCCTACGAAACCGTAAAAAAACTCGCCGGGCAGTGCGCCGACATCCCGGTGATAGTCGGCTTTGCCGAGCCGACGAACCAAGGCTGCTGTAACTCGGCTGCCGTTTTGGTTGACGGCAAAATAGCCGGGGTCTATCGCAAGGTGCATCTGCCCAATTACGGTGTCTTTGACGAGCAGCGATATTTTATGCCCGGTGATGAGTCAACTATTCTCCAAATCAACGGCCACGATCTGGCTGTGACCATCTGCGAAGATATATGGGCCAATGAGTATTTATCCGACTTGCTGAGCAAGACAGGTCCAATCCAAGGGCTTATAAACCTGTCAGCCTCACCGTTCCATGCGGGCAAAATGTCCGTACGGCAAAAGCTGTTGGCCAACAGAGCCCGTCAACTGGCTGGTCCGGTCTGCTACGTGAACCTGGTCGGGGGACAGGACGAAGTGGTCTTCGACGGCGGAAGTATGATCGTAGAGGCCAGCGGTAAAGTCTTAGCTGCCGGGCGGCGCTTTGGGGAGGATCTTCTGGTAGTCGATCTGGCTCTGCCCGAAGCAGCCGACAAAAAGGCCCCGGCAGTAGCGAGAGTAAATAGAATCGTAATCCAGTCACCGCAGCCGGTGAGCAAACCGAAGATGGCCGCTGAGCCGACGGCCGAGCTGAATGACCTCCAGGAAATATATGAAGCCCTGGTGCTGGGCACACGCGACTTCGTGCGCAAAAACGGCTTTTCGAAGGTTGTCCTTGGTCTAAGCGGAGGAATCGATTCGGCCCTGGTGGCGGTTATCGCGGTCGAAGCCCTGGGAGCTGAGAATGTGACGGCAGTGACTATGCCTTCAAAATACTCCTCAGACGAAACGCGGTCGGACGCAGAGAGGATGGCCCGGAACCTGGGGATAAAACTCATCACCGTGGGTATACAGCAAGTCTTCGATAATTATCTTCAGGTGCTGAAAGATGCATACGGGGAAGGTCCGGCGGGGTTGGAAAACGAGAACCTACAGGCACGCATTCGAGGCAATATCCTGATGGCCCTGTCGAATCGGTTCGGATGGCTGGTATTGGCCACGGGCAACAAGAGCGAGACGGCTGTGGGCTACTGCACTCTGTACGGCGATATGGTCGGCGGCTTTGCGGTAATCAAAGATGTCTTCAAGACCACCGTGTACAAACTGGCTGAATACGTGAACAGCAAAGCCGAACGCGAAGTGATACCAGCAAGCACCATAGAACGGGCACCATCGGCTGAGCTGCGCCCGGATCAAAAGGATGAAGATTCACTTCCGCCTTATGATCTGCTGGATGCGATCCTAAAACTCTACGTGGAAGAAGACAAACACCTGGATGAGATTGTAGCTGAAGGGCTGGATGTAGAAGCGACCAGGCAGATAATCCGCCTGGTGGATCGCAATGAATTCAAACGCCGACAGGCTGCTCCGGGAATAAAGATCACTCCCAAGGCCTTTGGACGAGACCGCCGACTGCCCATTACCAATCGCTATGGATAGCTACGGCTAATCCGGTTCGAGCACCCATAACCAGTGCTCGATCTTGCCCAACTCTACCAGTAGTTCCCCCTTGGTCTGGGAGCCGGTTGGGGAGACGGTGGCCTCGGATGCTTCCATGGCGTCCAGCTGAGCAACCACGTCGGCATAGCGACGATTCAACTGATCCAATTCCGGCCTGGACATAATCTACCCCCTTCCGTGAAAGACAGGCATCACTAAAATATATTATACCACCTTCCAAGGGCCTCCGGCTGTGAATCCGAAATTTAATCATTTAATTGCGTCGAAACTGAGCGTCCAAGGTGACTCTACATGCAGATATAGAGGTTATCCCGGTGTATCCTGAGATTCAGGCCCTATGCAGCCGACCCGGTCCGGCGGGACCAGCTGATCTCCTGTGGGGAAAGGGACAAAAAAGTTGTGTCGAGAACTGGACGCAGTTGATATAATGTTCCCCGTGACGAACTCATTTGCCAACGGCTCGGCGGGGGCGCAAGTCAAAAACAGTCGAGCCAACAAGAGAGTTGTCACAGACGAATTGCTCGAGGTTTTCGACGAAGACTGAGAGACACATCTTTTTCCACACTTTTGGAGGCTAAGGAATGGCTGCTAACAAAAAGTTGCCCTGCTATTGCGGTGCAATCATGGCTGTGGTCATTATCGTGCTGACCGTGCTGATCTTGAAAGGGGCACTCCAACCGAGATGGTCCGGCATAGTCATAATCGTCTTGGCCGGCCTGATGGGTATCTCCTCGATTACCGGCTGGTGCTGCACCTGTCTGGGCAAAGACAAAGAGGGTAACGGCTCGTGCTGTCAGCCGCCTAGTCAGGAAGATTAGCCCAAAAGAGCCCGTCAGTAACAGCAGTGCTGCAAGGAATGTTGGCTTAGACGAATCGTTAAGTCGTGCTGGCAAGTAGTGAGACTTATCGAAGAGGATTGGCTGTTGTTCTATTGGAGGGAACGATGATGGCTGAAGATAAGAAAAAGTCGTGCTATTGTGGCGGAGTGCTGGCCATTGTTATCGCCGTGCTGACCCTTCTGGCTATGCACGGGATAATAGCAGGCCTATGGGTAAGTATTGTGGTGCTGGTTTTGGCTATCCTGATAGCCATCGGCTCATTGGCCAACTGCTGCTGTTGCGCCAAGTTCTGCAAACCCAAAGAAGGCGAATAAACGGGTTTGCACTGCTAACAGTAACATTTGTATCAGCCTTGCCATAGCTAACGGCCAAGCACGCTGGTAGAATCTGCCTGAACGTTCCGGTTCAGTCGGGATGTAACTCCGGAGGTCGTCTTAGATCAGATCCTCAGTGCATTTTGAAAAGGAGGTCATTATGAAAGGTTATCTGGTAAAACTGGCAGTTGTTGTGGGACTGCTCTGGGCCGGCTCGGCTGCTACGGTAGCGATTGCGGATGTGCCGATGGAGACCAAGGCCCGGGCTGTGAAGAAATCCGCCGAGGTAAAAGCCAAGGCCCAGAAGAGGAAAGAAGAAGCTAAAGCCAAAGCAAAAGTAGAAGCGGCTAAAAAGAGAGCGGCAGAAGCTAAGGCAATGGCTAAGGCCAAGGCTGAGGCAGCCAAGAAAAAGGCTGAAGAAAAACTAGCCAAGGTCAAGGAAAAGGCTATTAAAGCCAGCGTTAAGAAGATGAATCGTGAAGAGGCCAAGCACCGCATGCGTATGGCCAAGCTCGAACGTATCCGGGAGTTGCTCAAAGCCAAAGGCAACGATCAGGCCCTCAAACAACTCGATGAGGTTCTGAAAAAAGAGAATAGCCGGTACAAACGGGCCATGGCTCGGCTCAAAAAGATCAACAAAGATGCCTCCGAGCGGTTTAAGAAGAAACTTAAAGACGTAGATAGCCAAACCTGAGGAAGATTAGGCCAAGGCCAGGTGAAGCTGGCACTAATTGTTGCGTCAGTGGATTTTCAGGTCTTGTGTTTGAAAGGATAGAGATATGTTACGCAAATTAATGGCAATTCTGCTGGTGTTTGCGATGGTGGGTTTGTTTTTCGGCGGCTGCAAAAACAGTGACGAGCCTAAAACTATGGACGCATACCGCAAGGACACTGAAAAGACTATCAACGAGCAAAACGCTGAGGCAGAACTCCAGAAAATTAAAAAAGAGATCGACGCAGACATTGGGGCTGAATAGCAGCCAGACGGCAAAAAGACTGTTCGCAGCAGAAATGGGGGGGGGATGGCTTCTAAGTATTAGCTATCCTAGATGATCTGTCCTCAACCAGCCGTGATCTCTTCATTTAATTGTTCGAGGACAGGCAGAACCAAAAGATCAGAGCTCACAAAATCAAATACTTTGAGTCTCTTAATGGCGCGATCTATGCGTTTTTTCTCGGTAGGACCGCACATAATCACCACAGGTACGATAGCGCCGTCGTCCTGATCCCGCTGGGTGATCTGTTCAATATTTATCTCTTCTTTGCCGAGTTCTTTAGTGACCTTGGCAAGAACGCCTGCTTTGTTTCGCAATTGTAATCGCAAGTAATATTGACAGACCGGTGGCGATTTAGCGAGCTTCAGCCTGGAGTTCTTCTCTCGGGCTGGCCAGAGTGAATGCTCTCGCTTTGCTATACTGATTAAATCGGTAAATATCGCCATTGCGGTCGGCTCACTTCCTGCCCCAGATGCAACCAGACCGAAAATCCCTCGCAGTTGGTCAAAAACTTGGATGCCATTTTTAACTCCGTCGACACTCGCCAATGGCTGACCAAGACGGACAAGATGGGGACCTACAACAGCATACAATTTATCTTCCCCGACGCGATGGCTTAACCCCAAAAGCTTGATCGCAAATCCAAGCTCTTTAGCGAATTTTATGTCCAAATCCGTAATGTTTTTAATTCCGTCAACGCAAATATCGTCCTCGCTCAGGAATTTTCCGAAGGCAAGGCGTGTTGCAATCACAAGTTTACTTCGGGTGTCCAGACCATTTATGTCCTCGGAGGGGTCTTCTTCGGCGTATCCATTTGCCCGCGCCTTATTAAGTGCCTCTTCGAAAGGCAAACCGTTTTCCATCTGAGTTAAAACGTAGTTTGATGTTCCGTTGAGCACGCCCGAAAAGCTTTTAATCATCACCGAATTAATTATTGAAGAGCACAGTTGGTGAAATCCGGTAACAGCCCCGGCGAACCCCAAAAAGTGACCATATCTCAGGGCCTCTGCCGACAGTTTTTCACCGTACTTGCCAAAAAGCTTCTTGTTAGCTGAAACAACGTCCTTTCCAGCCTTTAACGATTCGACAATATAGGACCTTGCAGGATCAATGCCGCCAATGGCCTCTACAACAATATCAATGGATTCATCCTTAAGAATATCATCAATATTTGGCGCTAATAGACCTTTGGGGATATTTACATATCTCCTCGCTTCCGGATCGCGTACCAAGACCTTTCGCACGGTGAATTTATAAGGATAACTGTTTTGGATGTCCGTCGCTCCCTCGTGAAGGAGCTTATAGACGCCGGCACCGACGGTCCCAAAACCTAGAAGGGCAACTCCAAATTCGGAAATGCTCATAGCTTTAATTAGTTATTTTAGCTAGGGTTATACTGGTAATTATTCATTAACAAACAATGGATAACGTCCTTCTCTCGAACTGACTATTATACCATTTCCGCTACATAAATCAAGGACTTTCTCCAGAATCGGCATTATCAACCTTATGCCTTAACGAAAAATTGGCGACTTTTTCCGACACCACTCTGCACAAAAATCGATCATTCCAAGGACTATAATACGAACGGTATTAGAGCATTTCCTTGAATTTAGCAAGTACTTCTGTATCTGGAAAGTTAAATTTAAAAAAAACGCCCCTTTGCGAAATGCCTAAATCTGTAGATTTTTCGCTATTTTCTTCAGTCTGCTTGACAAATCAAGCATAATCAGTGTATTAATAAGCTGTAAACCCATTCTTAACAAGAACATATACGCCCACAAGGCTTGGCCAGCGTGTAAATGGGATATTGGTTCACGCAAGGCTGGTGAGCCAAATTAAACACCATAAGTTTTTATTTTAAAGGCATTTATTGATTCTCAACAATCTCCTGGAGGCAGGCGTTGGTTAAGAACCACCCGTTTTCCGGCACAGTGAAGGATTCACCGGCCTTGAGGGGGATGGGGCTGAGCTGCTCAACGTAGACGGCGGGGCGCTTGACGCAGCCGTTCAAGCAAATCAGCCAAACGATCCCTATCGCCAGAAAAAACCGCATCGTGTATCTCCTTCGCCCGGCGGAGCTGAGATAATCGCTCTTGCCGTTGCTGCCAACTGCGCAGCAAAAAAGGCAAAGCAGAAACAACGCCAGCCAGGGCGGTCAGAATAGCAACAACCGTTCCCATCAGGAATCACCGTCGGGCGAACCAAGCTTGGCGGCTACGTCCTCAGCGGCAGTGCCCAGAATAAATAAACCGGCTACGGTAATAATGGCTGTTACCAGCTTGGCAGCAATAGCCTCGTCAAAACCTAAAACCACAGCTACCGAACCAACCAAAGCGGTCAAAGCACTGACGAACTTGCGCGATCTAAACAGAGCCTTTATCACTAACATAGAAAACCTCCTGTCATTTTGGAATTACTGCTTACTTGTGGGCGATTGCCTGAGGGCGGATCAGTCTCTGCGCGTGTTTGCTCCAGGCGTCTTTGGATATCCCGCAGGGTGATCTTGATCTCCTCCAAACTGCGCTGGAAATGTTCGCGGTCGGCCTGGTAGGCAGCTAAAGAAACCGACTGCTGGTCGCTATGAATGCTGCGGTCCTGAATGTGAGAGATTAACAATCCCACGAATACGCTTTGCAAAACCACCACAGCCCCCAGAAGGGCAGCTATGAGTTTGGTGGCTGTCTTGCCGTTTGAGTTTGCTTGGGTCATTCGTTTGCTCCTGAACAGCAGGGCTACGGGGGGCTATCTTCCCGTGTCGCTGTGATAGTATCCGCAGTGGACGGTTAGCTGGGCCTTGGCCCAGTTGGGACTTTGCTGGTCAGTAATTTCGTACTCGCTGATTTCAGTCCCGTCTAAGCTGCTGGATGTGCCGTACTGAACATATTCAGCATTGCCGCCGCGGGTAGTGTCGCTGTAGAGGGCGTTGGCAGCGATGTCGGCCAAAGTGGCCAACTCCCTCAGTACATCGGCTTTGTGGCCCAACTGGTCGGTGTTTTTGCGGGCATAGATAGCCACCAGCAGATTAACAATAGTTACCCGGTTGCCCGAAGTGTCGGCTGCATCGTATTCTTGGTCTTTCAACCAGACCACAGCTACGCAACCGTTTTGCTTGGCCATCTCGTCGGCGTAGTCTTCATCGTCCAGGACAGCCACATCGGCAAAGGCAGCCACACTCGCGCTGCGTTCAGCATCAGCTAAGCTCTGCCGGACATTATTGATTACCGCCCAGCGTCGGTTGTTAGTGTTGATCACACCTGTGCTGGGGGCCGAGGCTATCACTGCAAATCCTGTCGATACCAATCCCATGGTTATATCCTCACCAAGCCGGCTTGCATGGAGTAAGAAGCACCGCCTTTGTTGACGGTAGCTTTGACATAGTACGGCGTGTTATAGGCTAAGCTGGCTGCACCGGAAAAATA
>JAACET010000077.1 GCA_011682385.1 Actinomycetota bacterium
CCGAGTCCTTACGCAAGACGATCAAGGAATTTAGATTCCCCCGGGCAAGCCCGTGGAACTCTGCCCTTCGGGTCATTAGATGCGATTGCCCTGGGCATTCGCCCCTTTTTATCTGGCAAGAGCCGTTGCCAGGGGTAAACATAGTTCCATAAAAGAGATTGCTGCAGGAGCCTTCGGTACCCAAGTCTGGAGCTTCTGGAGAAACATAACAGCCTTGTCCAACAAAGGCAAATACGGTAGAAAGAACGATCAGGTGAAAGGAGGGTTTACAATGAAAGAATGTCTTTTCTGCAAGATAGCTGCCGGGGAAATACCGGCCACGAAAGTGTACGAAGATGAGCAATTCGTGGTCTTTAGAGATATAAACCCTCAGGCACCAACACACGTTCTGATTATTCCCCGGCGACATATCGAGAAATTAACTGATCTGACCGAATCGGAGAGCGGACTAATCGGCCAAATGCAGTTATTGGCCAACAAAATCGCTGAGCAGGAAGGTATAACCTCCGGCGGCTTTCGGACTGTGTTCAATTGCGGCGAGGGGGCGGGCCAATCGGTTTGGCACATTCATATGCACCTGCTCGGCGGTCGGCCGATGACTTGGCCTCCCGGATAAGCAAAACTAAAGCCTAATTGGTAACCATGAGTAAAACGGCCAAATCCAGTAAAGAACTTACGCCGGCCATGCGGCAATATAAGCATTTTAAGGAGAAATACCCGGACGCGGTACTGTTCTTCCGCATGGGCGACTTCTACGAGATGTTCTACGACGATGCGATAATAGCCAGCCAAGTGCTGGGGTTGGCTTTGACCAGCCGAAGCAAAGGTGACAATGCCGTACCTTTGGCCGGCGTGCCTTATCACGCGATGGAAAGTTACCTAAACCGGCTGATCAAGGCCGGCTATCGGGTGGCTATCTGCGAACAAGTAGAAGATGCAAAACTGGCCCAAGGAGTTGTCAAACGCGACGTGGTGCGGCTGGTTACGGCGGGGACACTTACCGATGAGGCCCTACTAAGCGAGCGAGAAGAAAACTTCCTGGCGGCTGTGTGCGGAGGGCTCGACGGCCTGGGTCTGGCCTGGGTAGAAGTGAGCACCGGAGCCTTCAACGTCATGTCGGTTGAACAGGACCAGTTGCTCAACGAACTGGTGCGACTGAGGCCGGCTGAATGTCTATTCGAGGAAAGCTGGCGAAGCAAAAACCACGCCATCACACAGGAACTGCGAGAATTGACCGGGGCGGTGATTACCGAACGAGGGGATTGGGCCTTCGCGGACTTTCACGCTGAAGGGGTGCTGCAAAAGCTCTTCGGCACTACGAGCCTGGCAGGCTTCGGCTTCGAGCAGGTCGGCCCGGAAGTGCGCGCGGCAGGGGCAATCATCGACTATCTGAACGAGACCCAAAAAACCAACCTGGGACATATCAGTAAACTGAGCAAATTCGAGCGCACGAAACACGTGCAGATAGACCAGAATACCCTCCGAGCCCTGGAGGTCGAGCGGACACTGCGAGACGGCAAGCTGGAAGGATCGTTACTGGCCTGCCTGCAAGAGACCTACACGCCAATGGGCTCACGGATGCTGCGGCGATGGCTGTGCTTTCCGCTGGCAGATATGGATATGATCCTGGATCGCCAGGAAGCAGTAGCAGTTCTAGTTAATGATAGCGAGGCCCTACGGCAAATGAGAGGACTGCTAAAAAAGATGACCGCCGACCTGGAGCGGACAACAGCCAGGGTTAGCTGCGGACGCTGCTCACCGCGGGATTTGCTGGGGCTGGGGTCGTCTCTGAGAATGGTGCCGACCCTAAAGGAACAAATGGGCACCTGTGGGGGAGTGTTCTGGGAACGGCTGATAAATAGATGCGATGAATTGGTCGACGTTACTGAGCTAATAGAAAAGGGGATCGACCCTAATGCGCCAAATGTGCTGCGGGACGGCGGGGTAATCAAAGACGGCTACGATGCCCAACTCGATCGGTTGCGGGGGCTGAGCAGAAATCAAAAAGAATGGCTGGCTGATTTTCAGCAGGAACAAGTTCAAACGACGGGCATACCTTCGCTGCGAGTGGGCTATAACCAGGTATTCGGATTCTACATCGAAGTGACTAACACACATCGCGATCGGGTGCCGGAACACTACATTCGCAAACAGACTCTGAAAAACGCTGAACGCTACATCACTGAAAAACTCAAAGAATATGAAACGCAAGTGTTGGAAGCGGACGAGAAAAGCAAAGCCCTGGAAGCAAAACTCTTCGAGGACATCAGAAGGCAAGTGGCTGGGCAGGTGCAACGCCTGCAGCAGACGGCAGAGGTGGTGGCCCAGGTAGATACGCTGGCCTGTCTGGGGCAATTGGCTGTCTCGCGGAACTACTGCCGGCCGGGAATCGATAACGGAACAGGGCTGGAGATTATCGACGGCAAGCATCCTGTTTTAGCCATCAGTTTAGCCGAGCGTTTCGTCCCCAACGACGTAACCCTCAATGAGCGCGATCGCCGCATAGCCATCATCACCGGCCCCAACATGTCCGGCAAGAGCACTTACATTCGCCAGACCGCTTTGTTGGTAATCATGGCTCAGATCGGTTCTTTCATCCCCGCCTCGCGGGCTGGCATTGGCGTCGTGGACCGCATTTATACCCGCGTGGGCGCAACCGACGAGTTAGCTCGCGGGCAAAGTACGTTCATGGTGGAGATGACCGAGACTGCTAACATTCTTAATAACGCCACCGACCGCAGCCTCGTTATTCTCGACGAAGTTGGCCGGGGTACCAGCACCTACGACGGTTTGGCTTTAGCCTGGGCCGTCACCGAGCACATCTCCAGCCAGCTTCGCTGCCGCACCTTGTTCGCTACCCACTATCACGAGCTGACCGACTTAGCCGATTTGTTGGACAATGTGATTAATCTGAACGTGCTGGTGCGCGAATGGGCGGACGAGATCGTGTTTTTGCACAGAATAGTCCCCGGCGGCACGGACAAGAGTTACGGCATACACGTAGCTCGTTTAGCCGGCATACCTCGGCCAGTCATTCACCGCGCCCGCAAGCTACTCGAACGCCTGGAAGCCAGCGCCCCTGATGGCAGTCCCAGCTCGCACGCTAACTTGCAGAGCATTAAAGGGCCCAAAGCCAAGCCCACGGCCGGGCAGTTGACGCTGTTTTCTGAGCCGCCCGATCGCTTAGCCCAAACTATTAAAAGCCTCGACCTCGATCAGCTCAGCCCCCTCGACGCCCTCACCACCCTCAAGGAATTGCAGGAAAAAGCGAAAGAAGGTTAGCTACCACTCGCGCCGCCAGCCATATCATGTGTCCTGAGTCGCCTGCGAGTAGCTTGTATCGATACCGAACTCGGCCAACTCCGGCGTCTGGGCCAACAAATGGCGATAGACCAAGGCGCGAGCGACCAAGACAGTGGGATAAGTAGCGAATATACCAACAACCAAACAAAGCAGGCCCAGATAGTTTATCAAAGCACACAAAATCCCAAAGCCTAGTAGTTGCCATTTTACCCCCATGGTGGTGCGCGAACTGGCCTTGAGGGCTTGAACAGGACCCAGACCCTTATCGACTACAAAATAAGTGCAAAGGCTGTACTTAACCGCCCAAATAATTCCGGGAATAATGAACAGGAGAAACCCAGCATACAGAATAAGGATGTAAAGAACGAGCACGCCTACATACCGCCAGAAGCAGCCGTGGAAATCAAATAAGGTGCCGAAAGTGGGTTTACGGGTATCGCAAAAACTAAGGGCGATTTTGACAAAGCCTATGGATATGACAATACTGATTAAAGTGGCGATAATAAATACTGGAAGAATCACTAAAAATAATTCGGGCTTAGGACTACGAATATGAGCAACTATCTGAGTTATAATATTCGGCAATATATTGAGCATTCCCCCCACAATACCTACGCCGACGAAGAACCAGAGGTTAGCTTTCATTACCTGCCAGCCGAAGCCCAGCACGTCGCCGATGACAAAACGTTTGCTGGTCATAATGCCCCTTTCAAAAGAGTTGATAAGGGGATTGTAACCGCAATGGATCGCATTGACAAGGCCGTTCCTTCGGACGTATATTGTGCCTGTGAACAATCAAGAACCCCGGAGGAAAGATAACCGTGTGCGAAAACAAACCAACAATCAGTTATGAAGATTTCTGCAAGCTGGACCTGCGGGTGGCAAAAGTAATAGAGGCGGAAAACCATCCCAACGCGGATAAACTCATCTGCATGAAAATTGATCTGGGAAACGAACAGCGCCAAATAATAGCCGGCCTGCGGGGCTACTACGAACCCGCCGAGCTTATCGGCAAAGAAATCGTCGTCGTGGCTAATCTGGCCCCGCGAAAGATGCGCGGCCTCGAATCACACGGGATGCTGCTGGCAGCCAGCGACGAAAGTGAAGGCGAGAAATCGTTGGTAATACTAACTACGGAAAGACCTATAGGGGCGGGAGCGGAAGTATCTTAATCGTCAAGGAAATCTCCGCTGGAAAGAAAAAAGATCGGCTCAGAGGACCGCTTGAGCTGGACGAGGGCTCGGCTATGCTCGTTAATGGCCTGGATGAATTGCTTCCTGGGAGCCTTGGCTGAGGGAGGGGACATCCGGACCAGCGGAAACTAGTCCTTACGATTCGTCTCAATGCATAGGCCATCGTAGGATAAAGAAATGCCGTCGGGTAGTTCACGGCTGATATCTTCGTGCCTAACGCTATGGCCGAAATGTATAAAAAATGTGTGCCGTGCTGACAATCTTTTGGCGACCTGAATGGCCTGAGAAATGCTCAGATGGGCTGGATGAGGCTTTGTGCGAAGAGCACCTAAAACCAACACATCCAGATCCCCGAGCAAAGCAGAGCTGTCTGCGGGTATCTCTGAGCAATCAGTGCAGTAGGCGAATTCGCCCACACGGTAACCCAGAATGGGCTCGCCAGCGTGGATCAGGGGTATAGGTTGAACGCGTCGGCCAAAGAGTTCAAACGGTTGGTCGACCTCGTGCAAATCGATAAGAGGACAAAAAGACTTTTGCAGATGGACATTCTCAATCAGTGCGTAATCAAAGACCCGCCTGATGTCAGCGGCGCATCTTTGGCCAGCATAGCAGGGGATGGCTGCGTTCTGCAAAAGGCAGAAACGGCGGATATCGTCCAGGCCAAAGACGTGGTCGGCGTGAGAGTGAGTAAACAAAATAGCATCCAGGCGTTTGATATTATTGTTCAAAGCCTGTAATCGTAAATCGGGAGTGGTGTCAATGAGAACATTTCGGCCGGCAAAGCTAAGCAGTACGCTGGAGCGGAAGCGCTTGTCGCGCGGGTCCGTCGATCTGCAAGTGGGGCAGTCGCAGCCGATGGCTGGCACACCTGTGCTGGTTCCTGTTCCTAAAAAAGTAATCTTCACGAAGGTTAGTCCTTCTCCTTCTCCTTCTCCTTCTCCTTCTTCTTCTTCTTCTTCTCCTCGTCCTTGTCCTCATCGTTTTGCGGCAGAGGCTTAGTGTTACGGCAGCGGGGAAATCCGGAGCAGGCGATGAACTTACCCCGCCGGCCACTGCGAATGACCATGGGCTTGCCGCACTTCTCGCAATCAATGCCGGCAGGTTCGGCAGGGGCCTTGGGTTTGGAAGCTAACCGTATGCCCTCCGGCAAAGGAGAAGTATTATCGCACTCGGGATAGCCGGTACAACCCAAAAAGGCCCGTCGTCCCTTACGGCGCACGGCCATGGGTTTACCGCAAAGCTCGCAGGTTTTTTTGATGTCTTCTTCTTTGACTGTCTTGAGCAGCTGGCCTTTCTCGTCACAGGGAAGATTCGTCTTGCATTCCGGATAGCCACTGCAGCCCAGAAACAAACCGTACCGACCTTGTCGCAGTATCATGTCTTGGCCACAGTTAGGACACTTTACCTCACCGGGAGTGGTTTCGATAGCCTGTCCATCTTTGTCCACAGGCAAAGTAGTTTTACAATCGGGATAATCGGAACAGGCCAAGTATCGGCCGGACTTGCTCCAACGATATACCATGGGCTGGTCACATTTACGACAAGTGTAATCACTGGGCTTGGACTCTGCCCGCACATGGGTCATGTTGTTCAGAGCTGAATCGAGACTCTGACGGAAGGGTGTGTAAAACTCGCGCAATACGCCCACCCAATCCAAGTGGGCATCCTCGATGTGATCGAACTGTTCCTCCATATGCGAGGTGAAGGACACGTCCATAATTCTGGGAAAGTGCTCGATTAGTTTCTCGGTTACCATTTTGCCCAAATCGGTAGCTATGAAACGCCGATCGCGAAGCTCCGCATAATCACGCTTGGTGATAGTATCGATAATAGCTGCATATGTGCTGGGCCGACCGATGCCCTTGGCCTCCAGGGCCTTGACCAGCGAAGCCTCCGAGTAACGCGGGGGCGGCTGGGTGAAGTGCTGGCTTGCGAGAACCTTCAGCTTATGGAGATTTTGTTCTTCAGCCAGGGTGGGCAGAATTTGCTCATCGGGATTTATGCGTATGCCGCTGACCTTCAAATGCCCGTCAAAGAGCAAGGCTCTGCCGCTGGCCCGCAGCAAAAATGCAGAACCATCGGGATCCTTGGCTTGGACATCCACGGTGGTAACCTGCCAAAGTCCCGGTTTCATTTGGCAGGCAATGAATCGTTTCCAGATCAGCTCGTAGAGCTTGAACTGATCCGGGCTCAGCGAGCTTCGGATAGATTCAGGCGTATAGGCGGCCTGCGTGGGGCGAACAGCTTCATGGGCTTGTTGGGCGCCGCTGGCAGAGGCATATCGATTGGCCGAATCAGGCAGATACTCAGGACCGAATTGCTCAGAAATAAAACCGCGAGCATCACTTACAGCCTCATTGGCCAGATGAGTTGAGTCCGTGCGCATATAAGTGATCAAACCCACCGGGCCGTGGCCGGGAATCTCGACGCCCTCGTAGAGCTGCTGAGCAATCCGCATGGTGCGAGAAGTCCGGAAGCGCAATCGTACCGAGGCCTGCTGCTGAAGACTCACGGTGGTAAACGGAGGCGCGGGTCGGTCCTGGCGTTTAGTACTCTTCAGGCGGTGCACACGATACGTAGATCGTTCGAGCTTGGACCGGGCGGTCTCGGCTTGTTCCTGATTCTCGGGTCGGAACGGCTCTGCGCCCGCACGCATAACATCGGCCTGGAAAATTCTGTGCTCGCGATAGAGCTCGCCCTTGAGGGCTTTGTCCGGCTGGCTGCCCTGAGGAATTTTCTTCCAGAACTCGTTGAAGGCGTCCAGGGCCTTATCGTGCTTCTCAGAAGAAGTCAGGGCTACCGATACGCGCCAGTACTCATCAGGCTTGAAATCCTGTATCTGCTGTTCGCGTTCCACCAACAGACGTACAGCCACAGACTGGACTCGGCCGGCCGACAAACGCGGCATAATCTTCTTCCACAACAACGGAGACAACTCATAGCCGACTATTCGATCAAGGATTCTGCGGGCCTGCTGGGCGTTGACCTTGTCCAGGGCAATCAGGCCGGGCTTCGTAAAGGCCTGGGAAATGGCCCGCTTGGTTATCTCATTAAAAACCACCCTGGAAATTTTGGACGCGGGAAGCTTAAGAGCCTCGCTCAGATGCCAAGCGATAGCTTCACCCTCACGGTCCAAGTCGGTGGCCAGGAATACCCGCTGGGCACCGGCGGCCATTTTGGTGAGTTCGCCGACAAGCTTTCGGCGACCAGGCAGGACTGTGTAAGTAGGAGCAAAATTATTTTCAATATCCACGCCGTACTTTTTGGGGGGCAGATCGCGGACATGGCCCATGCAGGCAGCAACTTGATAGTCATTGCCAAGGTACTTGCCTATGGTTTTGGCCTTGGCTGGACTCTCCACGATGACCAAAGCATAAGGTTTTCCGGAAGTCTTCGGCTTGGCTCCCTTGGACTTTGAGCCTTTGGATCGTGCAGACGCTTGGGCTGACTTGGTCTTTTTCAAGTTCTTGGAGTCCTTCAAAGATGTCTTCTGCCTTGAGGTCGCCATAGGTTTTTTGGCCACCATCCTCTGTTAATATCTACAAAACAATCACTTACAACGCCACCAGAGTTAATCTTCCGACGGTGGGTCTGAGCATATATCGGCTCAGAGTCACATCGGCACGCAGATAAAACCTCCCTAACTTGAGTTCCCAGGTCGGTGAAAACCCTAGCGACCAGAAGCGAAACTGTCAACAATGACCAATTGACTGAGCTGGTTTGAACTTGCAATAGCTGCAGCAACCGGTATATTGGCGTCTCTACAATACCTTTGCTGCTTTGGAGTTATGCCGCTATGGCTATGAAATGGTTACGCAAACACAATAAGAAGATTCTGGTGGTCGGGGGAGCGATGTTGATGCTGGCTTTTCTTATGCCCCAGCAGCGAGGTTGCGGCCGCGGCCGGCGAATGAAGGATCGTGAGGTAGCTCAGGCCTTCGGGCATAAGATCATGCTCAGTGAGTATTACAGAGGCCGGTCGGAACATCAGTTACTTAGAGATATTGGCTTGGGAATACCAGTCGCCGACCCCTTGGATTATGTGCTTCTCCTCCGCGAGGCCCGTCAGATGCATATCCCCGCCGGGGCTGAGGTCGTCCCTGAAGAACTAGCCACCGCAATAGCTCAAAGGAACAAAGTAAATAATCTGGCGGAATTAGCGGCGAAGCTCTCCGAGCAGCAGAAAAGTGGCGGATATCGGATAACTGAAAAAATGCTGCGCAGGGCAATCGGTAACTTCTGGTCCATAGTACAGACTCAACAACTGGTGCTGGGCAAACCCACAGAAATCGAGCAAGGGCAAGGCAGAAGAGTCCGTGATTTTCGCTCGACACTGGGACTGGCTCAGCCATCAGAAAAAGAACTGGAGCTGATATTCCGCAACCGTCGCGAAATGCTGGATGTTGAGTATGTAACTTTGCCGGCCTGGCGCTACGCATCAAGAGTTCAACCAGCCAGCGAAGCCGAGATTATTGCCCAATTCGAAACCTACAAAGACCAATATCCCGGCACAACGGATAATGAATTTGGCTTCGGCTACAAGCAACCTATCCTGATCCAGATCGAATACATCAAAGCCGACATAAAGAAGATTATGGCTGGGTTGGAAGAGCCGGCACCGGCGGTACTGGCAGAATACTACGAAAAGAACAAGCAAGCGTATGCCCTGCCGACACAAGACAAGGCGGATAAACAAAACGAATCGGTCTCTGAAGAGGGGCAGAACACCGAGCCTGTCAAACAATACAAGCCTTTCGAGGAGGTCTATGAGGCCCTGAAAAATAATTGGCTAAAAGAGAAGGCCCGAGAAACAGCTCTATCGATGATGGCCAAGGCCCGCAGTTTGTCAGGACAACGCTGGGATGAACTAAAGAAAGAACAAAAAGAGACGTCCCTGAATCTGGCCAAACTCTACCCCTACGCCGGCGACCAGGGAGAAAGCCTGGTGGGTGAGCTGGCCAAGGAATTCAAGGTTGTCCCGAACTACAAGCGAACCGGCTGGCTCGATCCTTCTCAAGCTGAAAGGCTGGCGGGTATTGGCAGAAGCTATGCCGACGGCCAGCAGCTGGTGGGATTCATGGCCCTGGCCTTTAGTGCTCGCCAGAGCAGCCCATATCAAGAAGATCGGGCAGGGGACCGTCCGGAGGGCTTCGAGATCGGCCAAGATAGCCCCATCAGTCTGCTGGATGCTCAAGGTAATGCCTACTTGTTCAGGGTCATCGGCCTACAGACTGAGAAAATCCTGAGTGTCGAAGAGATGCTGGAAAACAAGAAGGTCCGCAGCCGAGTCACC
>JAACET010000078.1 GCA_011682385.1 Actinomycetota bacterium
GCGGACATATTATATGCTGTCGAACCTGTTGGTGTACTTATTATTAGTCCGTCGCCGGCCAGGCTGGCCACTTCGCTTTTTCCCAGATGCATAGACAGCTCGATCATCCGGAAGGGCTCACCTGCGGTGATGATCACATCGTTGATTGCCGGATGACGGAATTTTTGACCTGTTATTTCACAATCGAGGGTGGTTCGTTCTACTACTCGGCACTTTTGGGCCGATATATCATCCCAATATTCTTTTAGATCGCTGACGGAGAATTCCGCCAGAAATCCGAGCTTACCCATGTTCACTCCCAGTACGGGCACTTCACCGACGCTCAGCCAGCGGGCTGCGTTGAGGATTGTTCCGTCTCCGCCCAGTACCACCGCCAGGTCTGCTGGCCCCATTTTGGGTGGCTTTTCTTCCAGCCAGACCATTTGCACGCTTTTGGTGCGGTTTCTCAGCCACTTGCACAGCTCAGCCGCCGCTGTGACCACCTGCGGTTTTTTCCTGGACCCAATTACCAGTACGCGTTTAGTTAGCATCATCTATCCCATTTTTTCACAATTCGTTTTTTTTCGTCATTCCGGACTTGATCCGGAATCCAGTCTTTTTTTGTTTTCTTTCTTACAATCTGTGTTCATCTGTGAAATCTGTGGCTAATCATCTTATCCGTTTCTTTCTCTGCTTTCTTCCTCTCTTCAACTTCGTGATCTTCGTGTCCTTCGTGGTGAATCCTTTCCGTTTCTTCTCTTACTTTTTGCTATTTGATATTTCCTTTGGTTTGGCCAATAGTGCTTTTCTGCCGGCCTGCCGTATTCCTTCTGCGTCCAGACCTATTTTCTTCAACAGCGTTTCCCTGGTACCGTGGGGCAGAAAGCTATCCGGCAAGCCCAGGGCGATTATCTGCACGTTTTGAATTGCTTCTCGCCCCGCCAGTTCCTGGATCGCCGTGGCCAGCCCACCGATTAGGGCATGATCTTCCACTACCAGTACCGGCCTGTCCGCCTTGAGTATCCGCTTGAGGGCCTCGCTGTCCAGTGGCTTGACGAAACGAGCGTTTATTACCGCCGCTTCGATTCCATCCTTAGCCAACAGCTTAGCAGCCTCCAGACTCACCTGGGCGCACTCGCCGTAGGCCACGATGCACAGGTCCTTTCCTTGGCGTATGGATCGGCTCTTGCCTAGCCGAAACTCTTCTGCCGGCCCCAGGTTTTCCCCGATCTCCGCCCGCGGGTAGCGTAGGGCCACCGGCCCATTGTACCTTAAGGCGAAGTCCAGGGCTTGTTCCATTTCTGGAGCATCTGCCGGCGAGCAGCAGACCATCCGTGGCAGGGACCGCAAGAAGGCTATATCCATGAATCCCTGATGTGTCGGCCCATCCCCTCCTACCACGCCCGCCCGGTCGATGGCCAGCACCACGGGTAGATTTTGCAGAGCCACTTCCTGGAATATTTGGTCCAGGCTTCTCTGCAGGAAGCTCGAGTAGATAGCCACCACCGGCCGAAATCCTTCCTTAGCCAACCCCGCAGCCATGGCCACCGCGTGAGATTCGCATATTCCCACGTCGAACATCCGTTCGGGAAATTGCTCAGCGAATTTGTTTAGTCCCGTTCCGTCCGGCATAGCCGCCGTTATGGCCACGATACGTTGATCGTTTTTCGCCAGTTTGATCAGGCTCTCAGCGAAGGCATCGCTATAGGTTTTTTCGCCTGATTTGGCCAGCACTTTTCCCGTTTCCAGATGGAAGGGCTTAGTGCTGTGAAAGCTTCGCGGATCGCTCTGAGCCGGCTCAAAGCCTTTCCCTTTTTCAGTTATTACGTGCAGCAGTACTGGCTCATCGACTTGCTTGAGCCTGTTTAATAGATCGATCAAGGTGTTCAGGTCGTGCCCGTCCACCGGTCCGAAGTACCGCAGTCCCAACGGTTCGAATATTTGTCCCGGCCAGAGCGTGGTTTTGAGACCTTGGCGAATATGTACCAGTGCCTCAGCTAATGGTTGTCCCAGCACCGGCAGATGGGTCAGAATGTGCTGGGATGTTTTTTTCATATCTTCGTAGGTGTGGGTCAGTCGGATTTTCACCAGGTATTTGGCCATGGACCCCTGGGTCACGTCGATAGCCATGGAGTTATCGTTGAGTACTACCAGCAGTTGCCGTTTGATCAGATGGGCGTTGTTTAGACCTTCGAAGCTCAACCCGTTGGTTACTCCGGCATCTCCTACCACAGCCACTATTTTTTCTGATTGACCGCGTAGTTGTTTTGCCAGGGCCATTCCCAGGGCCGTGCTCACAGCCGTACCGGCGTGACCTACGGTGAAGGCATCGTAGGGGCTTTCGTTGACATCCGGAAATCCGCTCAGCCCGTGTTCCAGGCGAATGCTTTGGAATTCTTTTCGGCGACCGGTCACCAGCTTATGGGTATAGCACTGATGCCCTACGTCCCAGAGTATCCGGTCGTACCTGAAATCGAAGCAGTGGTGCAGGGCCAGGCTCAGTTCTACTATGCCCAGGTTGCTGGCCAGATGCCCGCCGTTTTTAGCCACGGTCTCGCTGATTACCGTTCGTATTTCCTGGGCCAACTGGTTCAGTTCTTGCTGGTTCAGTTTGTTCAGGTCTGCCGGAGAATCTATATGATCCAGTAATTCGCCCATTCATTTTGCTCCTGCTAAGCCGCCCGTTCAGCCAGCATCTGGGCCAGGGATAACAGTTTTTTTCCGCGTTTCCCCAAAGGTTCCAGTGCCGCCTCTGCTTGTTCGCTCAGTGAGCGGACCTTTTGCCGCGCAGCTTCACTGCCCAGCAGTGACGGGTAGGTCAGTTTGCCGGCCCGATTGTCTTTGCCAACGTTTTTGCCCACTACTTCCGCGCTGCTGTTTAGGTCCAACAGGTCATCGATTATTTGAAAGGCCATTCCTACTGCCTCGCCGTAATCGCTCAGGGCCTGGAGTTCTTCTTTGCTTGCCCCAGCCGTTAGTGCCCCGATCCGGCAACAGGCCCGTATCAATTTTCCTGTTTTATGGCTGTGGATATAATCCAGCATTTCAGCGTCACCGCCGTCCTGTTCAGCCGTTATGTCAGCCGCCTGACCGCCCACCATCCCGCTGGCCCCGCCCGCTTCGGTCAATTCGTTTATCAGTGACTTCAGCAGTTCTGCCGATTCGATTTCTTTGGCCATTATCCCGAACGCTTCGGTCAGTAGGGCATCTCCTGTCAAGATGGCCATGGCCTCGCCATATACCTTATGACAGGTGGGTCTGCCTCTGCGGAGGTTGTCGTCGTCCATGCTCGGCAGATCGTCGTGTACCAGTGAGTAGGCATGGATCATTTCGATGGCGCAGCCCGCCGCCAGTGCCGGTCCGCTTTCTCCGTTGCAGGCCTCGTTGGACATCAGTACCAATACTGGCCGAAGGCGTTTTCCGGGTCCCAGCCCCGCATAGCTCATCGCTTCGACGAGTTTGCTTGGCCCGTTCAGTTTGCTCAGATAGTCCTTCAGCTTTTGCTCAACCATTTCGGCATACGGCCGGGTTAGGTTTACCAACGTGCTGTTAGTGGTTATTTGCGACAATATCTTATCCTTCAAGGCCAATTATCTATTTTACCACACTCTGAGCCCCAGCCAAGAACTGCTTTTCTTGTTTAGCCCCCAGGTTTATCCTGGGGGTTTCTTTTCTTTCTTCAAATGCCCCCGGCCTACGTGCCGGGGGTCTTCTCTTCTACCTTGAGTTCACCATCCAAGCCCTTGCTGAGTTTAGCAATTTTTTGCTCAGCCTGGCTCAGGATGTTCTGACAATGTGATATCAGCTCGATTCCTTTTTCGTATTGAGCCAGGGCCTCTGCCAGGGGCACCTGTCCGCTTTCGACGGCCTGGACAATTTTTTCCAATTCTCCCATAGCCTGCTCAAACGATTTGCTTTCAGCATTTTTTGCCATTTTCTAATCCTCTTTTGTTTTATTGACCGTGCTGTATATTTTACCTTTGTGCAGCCGGGTGAGCAATTCCTGTCCCCCCGCCAACTGCTTGACATCTCGAACCACTTCACCCGTCTTCGCCTGCATGGTCACGCTATATCCTCTGGCCAGTACCCTTTCCGGCCCCACCGCTTCCAGTTGAGCCGTAACCGCAGCCAGTCGTTTTGCTTGTGTACTGCCGATTACCTTTACAGCCCGCCTGAGTCGCTCGCTCACAGCCTTTAGATCTGTTTTTTTTATACCTGCCATATGCCCCGGACTCTTGCGGGTGAGTTTTAGTATTTTTTGGTGTAGATCGCGTTGGGCTCGATGTAGATAGCCATCCATAGCTCGCCTTAGGCGTTGGGCCGTCGTTTTGGTTCGTCCCTCTGCCCGGGCTGCTGTGGTGCTTGGCGACAGACGTGAGAGCCTTCTTTCCAATTGATTTATTTGTTTGGCCGAATCTGCCAGCCTTTTGGCCACTGCCTTGCTGGCTCGGATTGTCAGTTCATCCAGCCGCTGTGTTTGACTCATCACCAAGCTTGTCGGCTGACGGAAGAAGCTGGCAGCCAACACCTTTTCGAGTCTACCCTGACAGAGCTGTATTTTTTGTCCGACGAACCTGCCCAGCCGCTGGCGGTGTACCAGCAGATTGTCCAGGATATCGCTAAGCACCGGTACAGCCAGTTCCGCACCGGCCGTTGGTGTTGCCGCTCGAACGTCTGCCACCAGGTCTGCTATGGTCACATCGATTTCATGGCCTACCGCACTGATGATAGGTATCCGGCAGGCGTAGATTGCCCTGGCCAGGATTTCTTCATTGAACGCCCAGAGGTCTTCCAGCGATCCCCCGCCTCTGCCCAGGATAATCAGATCGATCCCGCCGACTCTCTCTCCTTGTTTATCCAGATCGTTTAGTGCCATCGCTATTTCTTGCGCCGCCCCGCTGCCCTGCACGGCTACGGGGTAGATCAGTATTCGCAGCACCGGGAAGCGCCTGTTCAGTGTGCGGATCATATCTCGGATAGCCGCTCCGCTCGGCGAGGTTACCAGGGCTATGGTTCGTGGAAAGCTCGGCAACGGTTTTTTGACCGAGGTATCGAAGAGACCTTGTTGGGCCAGTTTTTCTTTCAACTGTTTGAAGGCCAACTCCAGTGCTCCCACGCCTTCGGGCACCAGCTTATCGACAATCAGTTGATACTTTCCTTGTGGCTCATATACCTCGACGTGCCCTGTAGCAATTACGGCCAGCCCATCGCTCAGATCGAAACGAACCTTAGCCGCCTTGCTTTTCCACATTACTGCTGGAATTTGCGAGTTGGCGTCTTTGAGTACCAGATACAGATGTCCTGAGGAGGGTTTTTTTAGATTGGATATCTCGCCGGCCACCAGCACCCGCTGCGGCAAATGGTCTTCGACGGCCCGTTTGATTTTCCGCGTCAGTTCCGAGACGCTGATCGGTTTAGCTGTTTGGGGCTCAAACAATCCCGGCTGTGCTGCTCCGCGTGCCTTGGTCGGATCGAATCGAGCTCTGGAGATGGATTTTCGCACACTCCTTACCCTTCACGCTACAGTCTGCTTCACAACTCTTGCCCGACGCCGCCCGCTGCACCGCTGTTCGAGTCGGATTTTCCGTGCAGACATATCCGCTCTATTTTGTCAGCCTTGCCCGTAAGGCTGTCGACTTCGACCAGGATACCGTTTATTCGCACATCGCCTGTAGCCAGCTCGAATCTGCAGGGCATACTGGTGGTCAACATCTTCAGGACTTGGTCCGTCCGTCTGCCCAGTACGGATTCGTGTGCTCCGGTCATTCCCAGATCGGTGCTGTAAGCGGTTCCTTGTGGTAAAATGCGTTCGTCAGCCGTGGTTACATGCGTGTGCGTACCGAAGACGATAGACACTCTGCCGTCCAGGTACCAGCCCATAGCCACTTTTTCGCTGGTAGCTTCAGCGTGCATATCTACGATACGAATTTTTACTGCCGGATCGATTTTTGAGAGGCACTCCTGCACCGCGTGAAACGCGCAGTCTGGTGGCTGGCGCATATAGACTTGTCCCAGCAGGTTTATTACCGCCACTTCCACCCCGCAGGCCAGGGTATGTACCAGATATCCTTTGCCGGCCGCTTCTTTGGCCAGATTTGCCGGTCGCACGATTCTTTTGGCTTCGCCGATTACGCCCAGCCCTTCGCGTTTACGAAAGACGTGGTCGCCCATGGTGATCACGTCCACTCCGTAGGCCAGCAGTTTATCGTATATAGGACCGCTTATTCCCGAGCCGCCCGCGGAGTTTTCCCCATTGACGATCACGCCATGTATCTGGCGTTCAGCCACAAATTGCTTAAGCTGATCTGCTAGAATTTGTCTTCCGGGCTTTCCGACCACGTCGCCCAGACACAAGATACGAACCTGCATAATTTCCGGCTCCCTCTTTTTGTTTTTTTCCTCAGGCCTCAAGCCTTTTCACCTGGCATATTCTACGCAGCGTACTTCACGAAACAGTGTTACCTTGACTTCTCCGGGATATTGCAGTTCGTGTTCGACTTTTTCAGCGATTTCCTTAGCGATTTTCATAGCTTCGCCGTCGTTTACCTTTGCGGCATCGACCAGGACTCGCACTTCTCGACCAGCCTGAATAGCGTAAGCTTGTTTGACACCTGCGAAGTTTGTGGCCAGGGTCTCTAGTTTTTCCAGCCGTTTGATATAATGTTCCAGGCTCTCGCGTCTGGCCCCCGGGCGTGAGGCGCTGATCGCATCCGCCGCAGCCACTAGAGGTGTGTATAGGCTGGTAGGTGGCACATCCCCGTGATGCCCGGCGATGGCGTTGAGTACTTCTTCCGGTTCTCCATAGCGTTTGGCCAGGGTCAAACCGATTTCCGGGTGTGTACCTTCGGTTTGGTGGTCTGCTGCTTTGCCTATATCGTGTAGTAGTCCGCAGCGTCGGGCCAGTTGTCCGTCGAGTCCCAGTTCTTCAGCCATCATTTGGGTCAGATAGGCCACTTCCATCGAGTGTCGCATAACATTCTGGCCGAAGCTCGTCCGATAGGTCAGTCGTCCCAGCAGGGCGATTTCTTTGACGTGCAGGTTTGGCACATTGGCTTCGAGGGCTGCCTCTTGGCCGGCCTGCTGTAATTGTTCGGTCATGTCTTTGTTTACTTGACCGACCAGTTCTTCGATTCTTCCCGGATGGATTCTTCCGTCATGGATCAGTTTTTCCAGTGCACGCCTGGCCACTTCTCGGCGAACCGGGTCGAAGCAGCTTACTACGACTACTCCCGGCGTATCGTCAACGATCACATCTACTCCGGTAGCTTTTTCGAAGGCCCGGATATTTCGGCCTTCTCGTCCGATCACTCGTCCTTTCATATCGTCCGAGGGTATGTCAACTGTCGAGACGGTGGCCTCAGCCGTATGTTCAGCCGCGTATCGTTGAATAGAGTTGATGATGATTTCACGGCACTTGGCTTTGGATTGTTCTTTGGTTTCGTTCACGTGCCGTTCGATTAGTACGGCACTATCGCGGGCCAATTCCGACTCCAGTTGTCCCATGAGCATTTCCCGGGCCTGATCGGCACTCATTCCGGTAATTTTCAGTAGTTGAGCCCGCTGTTGGGCCAGGGTGTCGGACAATTGTTTTTGTCTGTCTTGCAGACTTCGTTCTTTGGAGGCCAGTCGTTTTTGGCTATGCTCGATCAGTCGTTCCTTGTGAGCCAGGGTATCCATTTTTTTTTCGAGATTATCTTCTCTTTTGCTCAGGCGTTTGGTTAATTCGCGGAGTTCTTGTTGTGTTTTTTCTGTTTGTTTTTCGAATTCTTCTCTCCGCCTGAGGAATTCGGATTTGGCTTCGAGTTCAGCCTCTTTTATTGTTCTGGCGGCCTCTTCGACGGCTCGTTCGGTGATAGCTTGGGCTTTACGACCGGTGGTCAGGGCTCGTTGTTTTTGAATCTGACGGTTTATGATTAGGGCAATGGTTGCCCCTACTGCCAGGGCCGCGATCACGCCGGCGGCCGTGAGCCAGCCCGAGACAGCCAACGGCAATCCGCACATTCCTGCCGCGTCCAGGTTTGAGATACTTGAAACAATGGAGATAATTGTCATAGTTGTATTTACCTGCTTTCTTAATTGTCGTCCGGCCGGCGTCCTGTTGGAAAGCCAACCCACAGGGCCTTAAGACGACATTTACCAAGTTATAGTTGTGGTGTTTGAAAGCAGGGGCAGGTTAGTTGGAGTGCTTGGTTCCCGGACGTCCGCATGTCCGCAGTCCTGCCGGAAAATGGAAAATACAAAACCCCCTGTCGGGAAATCAGATCAGCAGGTCAACCTCCGCAGGCGCACACGATATACGACTCTTCCTGTTTGCCTATAGAACGTTGCCGAAAAACCATCATGGTTTACCTCGAGTAGATTTCCTGACACAGCTTTGTTTTTCCTAGTTTACAAGCCCCAAACTTTTCGAGCCCGCTGTCGTAACCTCAAAAAACCGGTTAGAAGCTCAGCTCTTCAGGACCGAAACCACTTGTTCTGGAGTCTGCACTGGCCTGAGACTGGCCAACACCGACTTATTCCTACCTTTCTGCTATTCACCACCAATTTTTGCTCTTGCCCCTCATCGATTCTTATCTTGGCAAGAGCTTACTACATCCACTGTTGCGCCGCCCTTATGTTGACGGCTACACTAAGACTTCCCCTTGACTATAGTCGTCATATATGCTGAGAGTCAAGCGTAAAATTACACCACCATTTCCAGTCGAAATATGGTAACGTGCTGAAAAGAAAGAAGTTGCAGCGATTACTCGTTGCCGGTGAATCTTACGTCAGCCCATTTTTTTATCGTTCTGTTTTACTTATCGGACCATCTTTTACGTATCCGCCCCAGCAGATCCTTTGACTCGGTTCCTCCCCAGCTCATCCGGACCCGTCTGGTGTTGGCCCCGGCTATTTCCAGTTCGACGTTCAGCCTGTCAGCCGGCAGTGCCTCAGCCACACGTTCTGCCCATTCTACGACCGTCAAACCGCCTTGGTTCAGCATTTCCTCCCAGCCCAGCCCCCACAGTTCCGCCGCTCCGCTTAGCCGGTAGGCATCCACATGGAACAGTCGCAGTCTGCCGGGGTGTTCTCGGACTATTACGAAGGTGGGGCTTTTCACTTTTTCGTATTCGGTTACATCCAGTCCCAGAGCGATCCCTTTGACCAGACGGGTTTTTCCTGCCCCCAGTTCTCCCCGAAGCCCGATCACATCGCCGGCCAGCACCGCCGCCCCGATAGCTCGCCCGATAGCCTCGGTTTTTGCTTCGCTGTTGCTCAGGAGTTCCAATTTTGTTTTTTTGTCCATCTAATACCGTGTTCAATTATAGGTTACAGGAGTCGAACTTCTGTATTCTTTCAAATGCCCCCGGCCTACGTGCCGGGGGTTTTCTCCGTCGTTCCGCACCCCCAATCGAGTTGAGGGCATGCTTGATGTGGAATCCAGGTCTTTCTTCTTTTTTGGATAAGAACCTCTTTTTATCTGAAATGTAAAATTTCAAATCTCTTTTCTTTTCCTTCGTGGTGAGTCTTTCGCTTTCTTCATCGCAATCTGCGTAATCAGCGTCTAAAATTCCTCTTCTTTTTTTCCTTCGTGATCTTCGTGGTGATTTCTTTGTATTTCTTCCCCTTCTTTTCAGCGAAATCTGCGTAATCAGCGTCGAAAATTCCTCTTCTTTTTTTTCCTTCGTGATCTTCGTGACCTTCGTGGTGATTTCTTTGTATTTCTTCCCCTTCTTTTCAGCG